>JBEEIN010000268.1:0-5953 GCA_041169825.1 Pseudomonadota bacterium | reverse complement strand
GTGGCATAGGCCTTGCCCGAGAACTTGCCGCCCGAGTGCAGCGTGGTCAGGATCACCTCGAGCGCCGACTTGCCGGGATACTTCGGATGCTCGTCGACCGGAATGCCGCGACCGTTGTCGGTGATGGTCAGGCGGTTACCTTCCTCCAGCGTCACCTCGATCCGGTTGGCGTGGCCGGCCACGGCCTCGTCCATCGCGTTGTCGAGCACTTCGGCGGCCAGGTGATGCAATGCCCGCTCATCGGTGCCGCCGATATACATGCCGGGGCGCCGCCGGACAGGCTCAAGCCCTTCCAGCACCTCGATCGCGGAACCGTCATAGGCATCGCCGCTGCTTTGCGGCAGCTTCTCAAACAGGTCATCAGCCATAGTCATGGCTATAGGCCGCCGGGATTCCCCTAAGCAAGGCGGTGCGGGAGGTTTTCGTCAGTCCGCGAACTTGTCGGGCGCCGGGCTGACCACGGCGATTGCCCCGGCGCGGACTTCGCGCACTTCCAATGCCCGCTCGATCTGCCCCGAAGGCGAGAACCGGAACGGTCCGTCAAGGCCAAGGAAGCCGCCTGCATCAGCCAGTCGCGCAGTCGGAAATGGGGTGCCAGGACGCCAGTCCCGCGCGACCCGAATGGTCAGCAGGACCGAGTCATAGCCTTGAGTCGCAACCCGGAATGGCCGGGAACCAAAGCGGTTCTGGTAACTGTCGGCAAAGGTCTTGAACCGCGAATCCGTGATGGCCGAGAACCAGGCACCCCGCAGCGCAGGGGTTGAACTGAGCACGCTTTCGCCGCTCCACAATTCGGTGCCAAGGATGCGCGGCGATGCTGCACCCGGCGCTTTCAACTGCGGCGCGGCGAGCGCGGCAAGGCGCGCCCCATCAGCAATCAGGACCGCGTCAAACCCGCCACGTGTTCGCAGCCGCCGGGCAGCGCTGACAATCGAAGGGTTAGAGCGATCATAGCTTTCACTGGCGACCAGCGCTCCGCCTGCGGCCTTGATCGCCTGATCATAGGCCACGCGAACCCGCGCGCCATAATCGCCGTTCGGGAACAGCAGCGCGAACTTGGCAATGCCGCGGCTCTTGGCAAAGGCCACTGTCCGGTCGAGCGAGTTGACCGGGGCCGTGCCCATGGCAAAAACGTCGCGGGCATTGACCCCCAGATCGGTGGCATAGGAAATCATCGGCACCCGCGCCGCGCGGGCGATGGTCGCAACGGTGGGAACCTCGTCACCCACCAAGGGGCCAAGGATCAGCTTGTTGCCATCCTGGATTGCCTTGTTCGCCGCCGCGGCCGGGCCGGTCGACGTGTCATAGGTCGTGATGCGCAGGTTCTGGGCATTGGTATCCAGCAGCGCCATGGTGGTGGAATTGGCGATCGATTGGCCAACCTCGGCATTGGGACCGCTCATCGGCACCAGCAAGGCCACCCGATGGCGCATCTGATCGGCGGGCAGGGCATCGCTCGGCCGTTCTTCCGGGGGCGGAGCGGTGGTGGGAACGCCTTTGGGAATAACCTTACAGCCAGCCAGCAGCACCATGGCGCCGAACATCACGGCATTCCGCCGATTGAAGGTCATCACTTTACGCTCTCCTCGTGGCAGTCCATTAACCGGGTATGGATGCGACGCTCTCTCCCGGACTGTACATTGTTGCCACCCCGATTGGCAATCTGGGCGATATAACCCTGCGCGCGATTACGACGCTGCGTGGCGTCACAGCGGTAGCTTGTGAGGATACCCGTGTCACCGGCAAATTGCTGCACCATCTCGAAATAAAACAGCGGCTTATTCGCTATGATGACCATGCCAGTGAAGCAACGCGCGATCATATCCTGAGCCTCGCTTCGGAAAATCCTGTTGCATTGGTCAGCGACGCCGGAACGCCGCTTATCTCCGATCCGGGGTTCAAACTGGTCCGCGCCGCGCGGGAACGGGGCATTGCGGTGCACAGCCTGCCGGGACCAAGCGCCGCGATCATGGCGCTGACCCTGGCTGGATTGCCGAGTGACCGGTTCCTGTTCGCCTGGTTTCTGCCCAACAAGGACAAGGCCCGCCGTGACGCTCTGCGCAGCCTTGCCAGCGTTGATGCAACGCTGGTCCTCTACGAAACTTCACCGCGGCTGATCGATGCGCTGCAGGCGATTGATCAGGAACTGCCCGGCCGCGAGGTGGCCGTCGCGCGCGAGCTGACCAAGCGGTTTGAGGAATGCCGGACCGGCTCCGTCGATGCGCTGATCGAACACTACAGCGCCAATCCTCCGAAGGGAGAGATCGCCCTGGTGATCGCCCCGCCGCTCGAAACCGATGCTGGCGATTACGATATCGACGCACTGCTGCTCGCCGCGCTCAAAACCGACAAGGCCTCGCAAGCGGCGGCGGCGGTGGCCAAGGCAACCGGGCTTGATCGAAAGGTGCTCTATGCCCGGGCGTTGGAACTGAAATGAACCAACGGGCCCGGCGCGAGGCCCAAGGACGGCGCGGTGAGGCTTGGGCAGCCCTTTACCTGCGGGTGAAAGGCTGGCGGATCGTAGCCCAGCGGCTCAAGACCCCGCGCGGTGAGATTGACCTGATCGCCCGGCGCGGAAACACGACGATCTTTGTTGAGGTCAAATGGCGCGCATCGGCCGATCTGCTCGACCAGGCGGTCGATCCCTATCGCTTGCGCCGGGTTGCCGCCGCGGCAGAGGCCGTGGCTCACCGTTATGCTCAGCCGGGTGATCTTGTCCGGATTGACGTTCTCCTGCTTGCACCTTGGCGCTTCCCGCGCCATCTGGAGAACGCCCTGGTGGCTTGAGGAACTTGCATGACCCTGCGCGTCGCGGTCCAGATGGACCCTATCGAAACGATCAATATCAATGGCGATTCCAGCTTTGCACTGATGCTGGCGGCGCAGGCGCGCGGACACCGCGTCTATCATTATGACGTGAATGCGCTGACGCTCGATGCCAATGATCGGCTGACCGCCGTCGCCCACCCGGTGACCGTGCAGCGCGTGGCCGGCGATCATTTTACCAAAGGCGATCCGGTGCGGCTCGATCTCGGCCGCGATATCGATGTGGTGCTGATGCGCCAGGATCCCCCGTTCCACATGGGTTATATCACCGCGACGCACCTGCTGGAGCGGATCGAGCATGAAACGCTGGTGGTGAACAACCCGCGCTCGGTCCGCAATGCGCCCGAAAAGGTCATGGTGCTGGACTATCGCCGCTTCATGCCGCCCACGCTGGTCACCCGTTCGGTGGACGAGGTTCGCGCCTTCCAGGCCGAGCATGGCGCCGTGGTGGTTAAGCCGATCCACGGCAACGGCGGCAAGGCGATCTTCCGTGTGCCGGCCGAGGGTGACAACCTGTCGGCGCTGTTTGAGGTGTTCAACCAGACCTGGCCTGAGCCGCACATGGTCCAGCCGTTCCTTCCCGAAGTGGCCCAAGGTGACAAGCGGATCGTGCTGATCGACGGGGAAGTGGCGGGGGCGATCAACCGCAAGCCGGGTGAGGGGGAATTTCGTTCGAACCTGGCCGTCGGCGGCAGCGCCGAAGCGACCGAGCTTACTGCCCGCGAACAGGAGATTTGCGCCGCGATGGGGCCTGAACTGAAGCGGCTTGGTTTGATCTTTGTCGGCATCGACGTGATCGGCGGGCAGTGGCTGACCGAGATCAACGTAACCTCGCCAACCGGGATCCTGGCGATTGACCGTTTCAATGGCACCGACACGCCCGGAAAGATCTGGGATGCCATCGAGGCTCGCCTGCGTAACCGCTAGGAAACCTGATCATGCATGAGTGGATTCTCCGCCTGATTGAGCAAGGCGGCTACTGGGGCATCGCCTTGTTGATGTTCCTGGAGAACGTTTTTCCGCCGATCCCGTCCGAAGTGATAATGGGATTGGGCGGGGTCGGCGTCGCGCGGGGCACCTTTTCATTCTGGCCGCTACTGCTGGTCGGCACAGTCGGCTCGACGCTGGGCAATTACGTCTGGTTCGTGATCGGGGATCGGCTTTCCTATAAGCGGCTTGAGCCCTTCGTGGTCCGCTGGGGGCGCTGGCTGACGGTTGAATGGGACGATATTGAAAAAGGCACCCAATTCTTCCAGCGCCACGGGCAGTGGGTGGTGTTTGCCTTGCGCTTTTCACCCTTGCTGCGAACGGTTGTTTCGCTCCCCGCCGGCCTTGCTCACATGAACCATGTCCGGTTTTTGGTGTTCACCTTTGCGGGCGCGGCCATCTGGAATTCTGCGCTGATCCTTGGCGGGCAGTGGCTGGCAACCCAGCAGGAGCTGATCGGGCCGGCGGTCACCGCGCTGATGGGGCTGGCGGTGATCGCCTATCTGTGGCGGGTGATTACCTGGAAGCCGAAGGGCTAGCCCGCTTCGCGCGGGTGGGCATGGCGATAGACGTCCAGCAGTACCGCCGCGTCGACCTTGGTATAGATCTGGGTTGAACCTAGGCTGGCGTGGCCCAGCAGTTCCTGCAGTGATCGTAGGTCGGCCCCGGCGCTCAGCAGGTGCGTGGCGAATGAGTGGCGCAACGCGTGGGGGGTTGCGGTTTGCGGCAGGCCCAGCGCCTTGCGCGCCGATGCCATGGCCTTCTGCACCATCCCTTGCGACAGCGGGCCACCCCTTGCGCCCATGAACAGCGGCCTGTCGCGTTCAATTGGCCATGGGCACTTGGCGGCATAGTCCGCCACGGCATCGGCAACCAGCGGCAGAATGGGCACGGCGCGTTGTTTGCCGCCCTTGCCGGTAACGGTCAGGACCTCACCCAGCGGCAAGGCGGCTCCGGTCAGGGAAAGCGCTTCGGCAATGCGCAGGCCAGCCCCATAAAGCAGCATCAGCACCGCCCGATCCCGTGCGCCGATCCATTCGATCGCGGCATTCTCCTCGACCCCGGCTGCCAGATTGATGGCCTCGTCAGGGGTGACGGGGCGAGGCAGGCCCTTCTTGACGCGCGGCCCGCGCATCCGCGGCGCAGTAGGATCGGCAATGCCTGTCTGGGCCCGGGCAAAGGCAATGAACCCTTTAAGCGCGGACAACTCTCGCGCGGTTGAGGCATTGCCCAAGCCATCGGCGCGGCGCCGCGCCAACTGCTGCCGCAGCGCGCTGGCATCGATCCGGGCGAGGGCAGGCCAGTCGGTCAGCCCGGTAGCCTCGATCAGCCGCTCGGCCGTAGCGACATAGGCGCGCACAGTATGCGGAGAGCGGCGGCGTGCCTGGAGTAGGTGATCTTGCCAAGCATTGAGGATCGCGCTGGCGCTCATGCCTCGACGAGCTCCGCCGGGACCAGTTCGCCCAACAAAGCATCGAGCAGCGGCATGCCGGCTTCGCTTACGCCAAGGCGTTGAGCCTCGCGCCAGACCAAGCCTTGCTGCCTGTAAAGCTTTGCCTTGGCCGGATCGAGCAGGGCGGCCTCGTCCAATTCAAAACGCCGCGCCATCGCGGTCAGGTCGATCCCTTCGCGCAGCCGCAGGCCCATAAGCATCGCCTCGGCGGCCTGCTCCTTGCGGCCCAGGGGGTGGCTTTCGGCAATGCCATTTCCCTTGGCGGCGACAGCGCCCAGCCAGTTCTCGGGCTTCTTGTGCCGGACCGTTGCCTCACCCTTGCGACGGCCATGGGCACCGGGGCCAATCCCGACATAGTCCTGATAGCGCCAATAGGTCAGGTTATGGCGGCTTTCTTCACCCGGTCGGGCGTGATTGCTGATCTCATAGGCAGGCAGGTTCGCGGCCGCTGTAGCCTCGCGGGTCAGGGTAAAGAGGTCCGCGCAGGCATCATCATCGAGCGGGGCGAACTCGCCCTTGCGAACCAGCGTCTCGAACCGCGTGCCGGGCTCGATGGTCAGTTGGTATAGCGAGAGGTGGGTGGTGCCCAGACCGATCGCTTTGGCCAGTTCAGAGTGCCACTCGGCCACGCTCTGGTTCGGGCGGGCATAGATCAGGTCGATCGAGACCCGGTTGAAGACCTGCTGC
>JBEEIN010000267.1:0-16013 GCA_041169825.1 Pseudomonadota bacterium | reverse complement strand
GCCCTGGTGGTCGTCGCGATCGCACTGTCGGCGCTGTGGCTCGGCGGCCTGGTCTGGGCCGGGTTTGCAATGATCGTGGCTGGTGGCGTGCTCTACGAGTGGCGGGCGCTGGTGCGGGGGTGGAAGCCATCGCCGCTGGGCGAGGCGCTTTGGACGCTGGGCGGTATTCTCTATCTGGCCCCGGCGGCCGCGATGCTGATGCTGATGCGCGATGGGGAGCGTGGCTTTGCCGATGTGTTGACCCTGATCGCGCTGGTCGCCGGGATTGACATTGGGGCCTATTTCACCGGCCGCGCGCTGGGCGGGCCGAAGATCGCGCCAAGCATCAGCCCGTCCAAGACCTGGGCCGGTTTGCTGGGCGGTATTCTCGGCGCATTGGCGGTCCTGATCTTGTCGGCGAAGCTGAGCGATGCCAGCCCGGCCTGGTGGCAGGTGCTGGGGCTGGCGGTTTTGGCCGCGGTTGTCGCGCAGGCCGGCGATTTCTTCGAAAGCTGGATGAAGCGGCGGGCAGGGGTAAAGGATTCGGGTAAGCTGATCCCCGGCCATGGCGGCCTGTTTGATCGTGTTGACGGGCTGATCGCGGTCAGTTTCCTGGCCGCGCTGCTGGCGGCCCTCAGCGCGCTGTGATGCGCAGCATCTCGATCCTTGGCGCGACCGGTTCGATCGGCGCTTCGACGCTGGACCTGATCCGGCGTCAACCGGGCCAGTGGCGGGTGATCGCCCTGACGGCCAACGGCAATGCCGTCGAACTGGCCAAACTGGCACGCGAGTTTTCGGCCGAGGTCGCAGTGGTGGCTGACGAAGCCGCCTTGCCGGCACTGCGTGAGGCTTTGGCGGGTACGCCAATTACGGCAGTCGGTGGCGAAGCTGCTCTGGTGGAAGCCGCCAGTCGCCCGGTAGACCTGACCGTGGCGGCGATCGTGGGCTGCGCGGGCCTTGCGCCCACCATGGCGGCAATCGAGCAGGGCCGGGCAGTGGCACTGGCCAACAAGGAAGCCCTGGTTGCCGCGGGTGAGGTGATGACGGCTGCCGTTGCCCGCTGCGGCACAACCCTACTGCCGACCGACAGCGAACATAACGCTATTTTTCAGTGTCTTGCTGGGAATAGCTATGATCATGTCCGTTCCATCACGCTGACCGCCAGCGGCGGGCCGTTCCGTGATTGGAGCCTTGAGCAGTTGCATGCCGCAACCCCTGCGCAGGCGGTTAAGCACCCCAATTGGTCAATGGGCGCCAAGATCAGCGTCGACAGCGCCACCATGTTCAACAAGGGGCTGGAATTGATCGAGGCGCACCACCTGTTCCCGGTCGGCCTCGATAAGCTGAAGATCATTGTTCACCCGCAGTCAGTGATCCATTCGATGGTGGAATACCGTGATGGATCGACGCTGGCACAGCTTGGCCCCAGCGACATGCGCGTGCCGATTGCCTCATGCCTGGCCTGGCCGGCGCGGATGGATACGCCGCTGGCACCGCTGGATCTGGCAGCGATTGGCGAACTGACGTTCCGCGCACCGGATGAAGTGCGCTTCCCGGCCACGCGCCTGTGCCGCCAGGCTGCCGAGGCAGGCGGGGCAGCCCCCGCCGTGCTGAATGCCGCCAATGAGGTAGCGGTTGCCGCGTTCCTTGATGGCAAGCTTCCATTCACGCGTATTGCCGTAGTGGTGGAAGCGGTGCTGGCACGCTATGCTCCGCCATCACCGGCGGCCCTGGCCGATGTGTTGGCAATTGATCTTGCCGCGCGGGTTGAGGCTCGGAACCAGTTGGAGTTGGTAAGGCAGTGAGTGAATCCCCCTCCGTCCTGATGATGATTGGTGCCTTCCTGCTGGTGCTTGGCCCACTGGTCGTGTTGCATGAATTGGGGCACTATCTGGTCGGGCGGGCCTTCAAGGTGAAGGCTGACGTGTTCTCGATCGGTTTCGGCAAGGAACTCGCCGGCTGGACCGATCGTCGCGGCACTCGGTGGCGGATCGCGGCCCTGCCGCTGGGTGGCTATGTCCAGTTTGCGGGCGACATGAATGCAACCTCCATTCCCAATCCCGAGGCGGCGAAGGCCAGCCCGGAGGAAAAGCGGGGCATGTTCCAATATGCCGCGCTGTGGCAGCGTGCCCTGATCGTGCTGGCGGGCCCTTTGATGAACCTGCTGGTCGCGGTCGGCATCTTCGCGGCCTTCAACATGGCCTATGGCATACCCACCGCCGCGCCCGTAATTGGCGAGTTCGCGAAGGGTTCGGTCGCCCAGGCGGCCGGGTTCAAGGCAGGGGACCGGATTGTCGCCATTGACGGCGCAAGGGTCGACAGCTTCCTGGAGATTGCCGAACGCGTTGCGCTTTATCCCGGCCGCACGATCACGATCGCGGCCGAGCGCAATGGCGTCAGCTTCACCCAGCCGGTCAAGTTGGCCACTGATGTGCAGAAGGACCGCTTTGGGAATGAGATCCGGCGCGGGCTGCTGGGCATTCGCCCTGCGGCGATGGAGTTTCAGAGTGTCGGCCCGATCAAGGCCGTGGCCACCGGCTTTGACCAGTCGATGGGCATCATCCGCACCATGGCCGCCGGGCTGGTCCAGATCGTCACCGGCGAGCGCCCGCTCGATGAATTGGGCGGGCCGATCAAAATCGCTAAATTTTCGGGCGAACAGCTCTCGCTGGGCTGGCTTTCATTCGTCTCTTTTGCCGCGCTGATCTCAATTAATTTGGCATTCATTAACTTGCTGCCAATCCCCACGCTCGACGGCGGGCACCTGGCTATCTACGCGGCAGAAGCTGTCCGTCGTAAGCCGCTGGGTGCGCGCAGTCAGGAGTGGGCGTTCCGCACGGGCCTGGCTTTCATGCTTGCGCTGATGCTGTTCGTCACTTTGAACGACATCGTCTCGCTGCCGATCTTCGGTCGCTAGGCGCAGGAAGGGTAAAACTACGGGCAAAACGCCGGAACTTTGCTTGATCGGCGTAGCTGCATCGGGCAATGGCGGCGAATTGCCAGTAGCGCGCCCGCGCTTTCGCCTGGGGTGGGCGAGGGGCGTTGAGCATCTAGACGGGAACAGCCGTGCCGAAGAACCAAACTGCCAATCATCGCCAGACTTCCCTGCGCATCGCTGCGATGTTGCTGGGCACTTCGATCCTTGGCGGTTTGCCGCAGGTGGCGCTGGCGCAGACGGCCCCGGCGGCAGCCGATTTGGCCGCCACGATCCAGTCAATCGCCGTGACCGGATCGCAACGGCTGGAGCCGGACACCATCCGATCCTACATCAAGCTGCGGGCCGGTCAGCCTTACACCCAGCAGGCCGCTGACCAAGCGTTGAAGGACCTGTTCGCGACCGAACTGTTTTCCGATGTCCAGATCCGCAACGAAGGCGGCAACGTGACGATCGCGGTCAAGGAAAACCCGGTCATCAACCGCATCATCCTGGAAGGGAACAAGCGGCTGAAGGAGGACAAGATCCTCCCCGAAATCAAGCTGGCAGCGCGCCAGATCTTCACGCGGTCCAAGGTTCGTGCGGACGTTGCCCGCATCATCGAGCTTTACAAGCGCCAGGGCCGCTTCGCCGCGCAGGTCGAGCCGAAGATGGTGCAGCTGGACCAGAACCGCGTCGACATCGTCTTCGAAATCCAGGAAGGGCCGAAGTCCAAGATCCGCAAGATCAACATCATCGGCAATGAAAAGTTCAGCGATGGCGATCTGAAGGACGAGATGGTCACCAAGGAAACCGGGCTGACCAAGATCTTCAGCTCGGGCACCAGCTATGACCCCGACCGGATGGCCTTTGACCAGCAGAAGCTGCGTCAGTTCTACCTGACTAAGGGCTATGCCGATTTCCGTATCGTTTCGGCCGTGGCCGAGCTGACGCCGGACAAGAAGGACTTCATCCTGACCTATGTGGTCGAGGAAGGGCAGCGCTACAAGTTTGGCGAGGTGAAGGTCGATAGCCAGCTGCGCGATTTCGACAGTGATCGGCTGGCCTCCCAGCTGCCGATGAAGAAGGGCGATTGGTACGATGCCAAGATGGTGGAAGACACCATCGAAAAGCTCAACGATACCGCCGGCGCCTTTGGTTATGCCTTTGCCGATGTCCGCCCCAGCTATGATCGCAACAAGGACGATCTCAGCATGGGGATCACCTTCCAGATCGCCGAGGCGCCGCGCGTTTATGTCGAACGGATCGACGTGAACGGCAACACGCTGACCCAGGACAAGGTGGTCCGTCGCGAATTCCGTCTGGCTGAGGGCGACGCCTTCAACTCCTTGCAGGTCAAGCGGTCGACCAGCCGCATCAACTCGCTCGGCTATTTCCAGGAAAAGTTCGAGATTGAGCAAAAGTCGGGCTCGGCTCCGGACCGGATCGTGCTCGAAGCCAATGTCGAGGAAAAGCCGACCGGCGAATTGCAGCTTTCGGCCGGTTATTCGAGCCTTGAAAAGCTGATCTTCCAGGGCTCGGTCCAACAGCGCAACTTCCGCGGCCGCGGCCAGACCATCGGTCTGTCGCTGTCCTATTCGAACTATTCGAAGAGCGCCGAAGTCAGCTTTACCGAACCCTACCTGTTCGATCGCAACGTATCGCTGGGCTTCAACGTCTACCGCCGCGATTACAACAGCTTCAACTACCTAAACAGCAACCGAAACACGACCTACAAGCAGGCCACCACCGGCTTCCAGCTGCGGGCGGGCATTCCGCTGACCGAATATGTCTCGGCGGTGGGCAGCTATACCTTCAACATTGATGACGTGACGCTGGACCGCCCGCAGTTCTTTACCGACCGCGTGACCCCAGGGGTTCAGGAATGTGATTCCCTGCTGGCGGGCCGTTACCTTTGCGAAGCCATCGGCAACCGCACCAGCTCGATTATGGGCCTTTCGCTGATCTACGATTCGCTCGATAGCCGCGTCCGGCCGTCGCGCGGTCGGGCCATGTCGGTCACGGCCGAATTTGCCGGTCTGGGTGGATCGGTCAAATATGCCCGCTTGCGCGGCAATGCGGCACAATACTGGCCGATCGCAAAAGGCTGGATCTTCTCGGTCCGGGGCGAAGCTGGCGCAATCCGGTCATTCGAAAACCGCGGCGTGGGTGTCGATCCGGTTCGCCTGACCGATCGCTTCTACCTTGGCGAACCCGAAATGCGCGGCTTTGATATCCGTGGGGTTGGTCCCCGCGTGCTGCGCCAGTCGATTGTCGATGATGGCACCGGCAATCCTTTGGTCATCACGGATCGCAATTCTGTGATCGATGACGCGCTTGGTGGTCGTTACTATTACCTCGGCCATGTCGAGTTGGAGATCCCGCTTGGTTCGGGCGCGCGCGAGCTTGGCCTGCGTCCCTCGATCTTCCTTGATGTCGGCTCGGTATGGGGCGTCAACAAGCCGCTGCTCCAGTCCAGCCCGTTCCCCAACGGCATTTTCGTTCCGACCCGCGATACCAGCGGTAACCAGCTTTACCTGCAGGTTGATGAGGTGGACACGAACTGTACTGCGACCAAGACTTCGCAGGTCACCAATGCCGTCAATCCCAGCCCGGCGGCCTGCCTCAGCTCGGCCTCAAACACCGCGCTTGGCAACAATGTCGGTCCCTTCCAGGAAATCTTTGTCGGCGATTCGGCGCGTCCGCGCGTTTCGGTCGGCATCGGGGTCAACTGGAACTCGCCCTTCGGGCCGTTCCGCATCGACTTTGCCAAGGTGCTGATGAAGCGCCCGGGCGACGATACCAAGAGCTTCACTTTCAACGTGGGAACACAATTCTGATGAAACTGATCCGTAATTCGGCGCTGGTCGCCGCCGTTTCGCTTGTCGCGCTTTCGGCAAATCCTGCTTTCGCGGAAAAGAAGGACAAGAATGCGCCGGCTGCCGCTCCTGCCGCACCGGCCGCTACCAGCAACGTGGTGCAGGGCATTGCCGTTGCCAACCTGCAGGCCGCAATTGCCAATACCGATGCCTTCCGGGTTGCTCAGCAGCAGCGCCCGGTGACCTACAAGCCGCAGATTGACCAGGCCCAGGCCCGCGGCAATGCGCTGGAAGCCCAGATCAAGCCGATGATCGACCGCTTCAACGCCGCCCGTCAGGGGACCATGACCCCGGCGCTGCAGACCCAGCTGCAAACCCAGGCCCGCGCGATCCAGGAACTGCAGGAAAAGGGTAAGCAGGAAATCCAGCAGATCCTGCTCCCTGCCGCGCTGTCGGAAGCCTTTGTCAACGAGCAGATCGAAGACAAGCTGGACCAGGCCGTGCAGAGCGCGATGACCAAGAACCGTGTCAGCCTGCTGCTGCAGCCCGGTGCCGTGATTGCCCGCGCCAATGCCTATGACCTGACCGACGAGATCGTTACCGAACTCAACGCCCTGCTGCCGACCGCGCAGCTGGTCCCGCCGCAGGGCTGGGAACCGCGCGAAGTGCGTGAAGCCCGTGCCCAGCAGGCTGCCCAGCAGGCTGGCAACCGTCCGGCTGCCGCGGCTCCGGCCGCTCCGGCCGCTCCGGCGGGTCCGCAGCCCGAAGGCCGCTAAGCGCATCGCTTTGGGGCTACGATGAGCGAGAGCGAAACCACCACCCAGGCCGGCGCGGAGTCGTCCGCGTCGGCTCGGGACATTCGGCAGATCCTTAACGCCCTGCCGCACCGTTATCCGCTGCTGCTGGTGGACCGCGTCAAGTCGATGGAAATCGGCGAGCGCATCCACGCCGTAAAGGCGGTCAGCTTTAACGAGCAGTTCTTCCAGGGGCATTTCCCGGGCCGCCCGATCATGCCGGGCGTGCTGCAGATCGAGGCCCTGGCCCAGGCTGCGGCGATCCTGGCGATCGAGTCGCTGGAATTGGCCGGTTCGAACAAGCTGGTCTACTTCATGGCGATCGAGGAAGCGAAGTTCCGCGCTCCGGTTGAACCCGGTGTGCTGCTCGATCTCGAAGTCGGCTTCGTTCAGAAGCGGGCCCGGGTCTGCAAGTTCTGGGGCAAGGCTTCGATCGAAGGCAAGGTGACCTGCGAAGTGCAGTTTACCGCGATGATCGCAGATCCGCCTGAAGGTTAACGGGCCCACCCCCAACCCCTCCCGCATGCGTGAGCGGAGCGAGGCCTGCCAAACGCAGTGCGGCTAGTCGCAGCGGGGTGGGGGATGCGCTTGCAATTCCCCCATTCTCCCGCTAAGCGCCGCGCTTCCTTTTCAGGCCGGTCGGAACCGGCCCTAGCGAAAGTTTGAACGATGAAGGCCGATATCCATCCCGATTATCACATGATCAAGGTGCAGATGACCGACGGCACCGTGTTCGAAACCCGCTCCACCTGGGGCAAGGAAGGCGACACGCTGACGCTGGAAATCGATCCCACCTCGCACCCGGCATGGACCGGCGGCACCCGCCAGCTTGATCAGGGCGGCCGCGTTGCCCAGTTCAACAAGCGCTTCGGTGGGCTTACGCTCAAGAAGTAAGCTGGGTTCTTCGGGAACTGGTGAAGGGCGGCCACTGGCCGCCCTTTTGCTTTGCGGGGCAGGGCGCGTGATTCGCGCTGCTGGCCCCCGGAAAGCGTGGCGTAATTAAATTACGCGCGCTGCCGCGCCGCGCGATTTTTCGCTTCCAATGGGCCGGGTCCTGTGCAAGAGGGCGCGCCTCTCCCAATCGCTGCTTGCGAGGCGGGCGGGCGCTGCCTAACAGCGCGCAGTCCGGCAGGCGCCGGGGAGTATGGCGATCGTAGCTCAGTTGGTTAGAGCGCCGGTTTGTGGTACCGGAGGTCGTGGGTTCGAACCCCATCGATCGCCCCATTCTCTCCCTTGATCCCGCGTCCCGGCTTAAGGAGACGCGCGTGCCTGCGATCTGGGAAGAAGCCGATTTCGACGATCACGAACTGGTTCAGGTGGTGCGCGATCGCGCCAGCGGGCTGACCGCGATTATCGCGCTCCATTCAACCCACCTTGGTCCCGGCGCGGGTGGAACCCGGTTCTGGCACTATGCCGATCCGGCCATGGCGATGCGCGATGCGCTGCGCCTGTCGCGTGGGATGAGCTACAAGAACGCCATGGCCGGCCTGCCGATGGGCGGGGGCAAGGCGGTTGTGCTGGCTGACCAGGCCGGGACCAAGACGCCCGAGCTACTTGCCGCCTTTGGCCGGGCGATCGATGCACTGGGTGGACGCTATGTCACCGCAGAAGACGTCGGGATGAGCGAGGCTGATATGGTCGCCATTTCCCGGCAGACGCGCCACGTCACGGGCCTGCCGGCGGCGGATTCGGCCCAGGCCGGGGGTGATCCGGGGCCTTTCACCGCCCGTGGCATCTTTTACGGAATTCAGGCAGCCGTCGCCCATAAGCTGGGCACGGATAGCCTTGCCGGGGTCCATGTTGCGATCCAGGGCACAGGCAGCGTCGGCGGCGGCGTTGCGCGGCTGCTGGCCTCCGCAGGGGCCCGCCTGACCCTGGCCGACGTCAATGCCGATCGGGCCAAAGCGCTGGCGGCCGAACTTGGCGGGGAAGCCATCGCAGCGGATGCGATCATGGACACCGAATGCGATGTGTTCAGCCCGAATGCCTTGGGCGCAATCCTTGACGATGCCGGGATCGCCCGGCTGCGTGCGCCGATCGTGGCGGGCGGGGCAAACAACCAGCTCGCCCGCCCGGAACATGGCCAGGTGCTCGCCGCGCGCGATATCCTTTATGCGCCGGACTATGTGATCAATGCGGGTGGGATCATTGCCGTGGCGCTGGAATATCTGGCCCGCGAGCACGGCCAGCCCAGCTCACTGGAAGACGTGCACCAGCGGCTGAAGGAAATCCCCGGCCGCCTGACCACGATCTGGAACGAAAGCAAGGCCACCGGCCGCTCCGCCGATCAGGTCGCCGATAGCATGGCGCAGAGGCTGATCGGGCGTTAGGCGCTTGCTCGAATCCCTGCGTCCTGCCAAAGGGCGCTGACAATTTTCGGGCACTTCTGACCCCATGCACGGTTACGCCAATCCTGCTCGCTTCCTGCGCCTTGCGCGGTGGTTGACGCCGTTGCTGCTGGTTTCCGGGCTCATCTTGACCGGCGTTACGCTGGCCTGGGCCTTGCTTGCCGCTCCAGCTGAGCGGTTGCAGGGTGATTCGGCGAAGATCCTGTTTGTTCACGTGCCCGCCGCCTGGCTGGGCATGGGCGGCTGGACTGCGCTGGCCATCGCCAGTCTGACCGAACTGGTCTGGCGCCACCCGTTGGCTGCGATCGGCGCGCGCGCGATTGCATTGCCGGGCGCATTCTTCGCTGCCTTGTGCCTCGCCACCGGTTCGCTGTGGGGCCGCCCAGCCTGGGGCACCTGGTGGGTGTGGGATGGGCGGCTGACCTCGATGCTGGTGCTGCTGTTCCTGTACTTGGCCTATATTGCCCTGGCCGAAGCGGCGGACCGTGACAGTCAGGGTGCAGCGCAGAGCCGCATTCCGGCGATCTTTGGCCTGGTTGGGGCGATCAATATCCCGATCATCCACTTTTCGGTGCTGTGGTGGAATTCGCTGCACCAGCCGCCCAGCATTGCCATGGGCAAATCGGCCATGGCGCCGGTGTTCCTCTCGGGCCTGCTGGCCGCCAGCCTTGGGTTCTCGCTGATCTTCGGCGGGGTCGTGCTGGCGCGGATGCGGGCGATCCTGGCCAATGCCCAGGCTGACGCCCGTCTGCGCCGTAAAGCGCTCCAAGATGATTTTGGGGAATTTGAAAATGCGTGAGGGCCTTGATCACTGGCCGTTTATCGCCGCTTCCTTCGCGCTCGGCATTGGTGGGACGCTGATGCTGGTCGCGCAATCGTGGCTGGCGATGCGCCGCGCCGAAGCGCGCCGCGACCGGAGCCGTGGCAAGTGAAGGCCAAGCATCAACGCCTGATCCTGGCGCTGATCGCGCTGGTGGCGCTGCTCGGGGCCGGGGCGCTGGCCGCCTGGGCGCTGCGCAGCCAGGCTTCATTCTTCTACCTGCCGACGGAATATGCCGCCAATCCGCCCGAAGCCGGCCGCGCCGTGCGACTGGGCGGCATGGTGGAAAAGGGCTCGATCAAGACGGCGGCCGATGGCGTGACGATCACCTTCGTCATCCATGATGATAAGGCCCGGGTGCCGGTAACCTTCAAGGGCATCGTCCCGGACCTGTTCGTCGAGGGATCGGGCGCCGTGGCCGAAGGCCGCCGTCAGCCGGATGGCACTTTCCTAGCGGACAATGTCCTGGCCAAGCATGACGAAAACTATGTCCCGCGAGAGATGAAGGACATGACCAAGGAACAGGCCCGCAAGGCCATTGCAGAGACGCAATGATCGCTGAATTCGGCCTTGCAGCCCTATGGCTCGCAGCGGCGCTCGCCGCGCTCCAGTTGATTGCCGGCGCCCTGGCGCTGACCCCGCGCGGCGCCGCGCTGGCAGGGATCGTCCGCCCGGTGGCGATGGTGCAGGGCGTGCTGGTGGCGCTGTCCTTCGTCGCACTGGTCACGCTGTTTGCGCAGACTGACCTGTCGGTCGAACTGGTCGCCAAGAATTCCCACTCGATGAAGCCGCTGATTTACAAGATCACCGGGACCTGGGGGAACCATGAAGGCTCGATGCTGCTCTGGGTGATGATCATGGGCCTGTCGGGCTGCTTCGTCGCCGCGGTGGAACGGCGTCTGCCCGAACCGACCATGCTGGCGACCCTCGCGGGGCAGGCCTTTGTCAGCCTGGGCTTCTATGCCTTCCTGCTGATTTCATCGAACCCCTTCACGCGTTTGAGCTCCCCCGCGATCGAGGGAGCCGGGCTGAACCCGCTGTTGCAGGATCCGGGCCTCGCCTTTCATCCGCCGCCGCTTTACATCGGTTATGTCGGCCTGTCGGTGGCCTTCAGCTTTGCCATCGGCGCGCTGGTCACCCGCGAAGTTGGGCCGGCTTTCGCCCGGGCGATGCGGCCCTGGGTCCTGGGTTCGTGGTTCTTTCTGACGCTGGGGATCACCGCCGGATCCTATTGGGCCTATTATGAGCTGGGTTGGGGCGGCTGGTGGTTCTGGGATCCGGTGGAGAATGCCAGCCTGATGCCCTGGCTGGCGGCAACCGCACTGCTCCATTCGGTTTCGGTTCTGGCGGCCCGCAACGCGCTGCGCGCCTGGACGGTGATGCTCGGCGTGGTCGCTTTCTCGATGTCGATGGTCGGCACTTTCCTGGTGCGCTCGGGCATCCTGACCTCGGTCCACGCCTTCGCCGTCGATCCGGAACGTGGCAGCTTTATCCTTGGCCTGCTGGCGCTGAACATCGGCGGTGCCTTGGTGCTGTTCGCCTTGCGCGCTTCAAGCGTGACCGAGGGTGAGCGTTTCGCTGTGACCAGCCGCGAAGGTGCGCTGGTGTTCAACAACGTCATGCTCAGCGCGATCCTGGGGATCGTCTTGGTCGGCACGCTCTATCCGCTGCTGGCTGAAGCTCTGGGAGCCAAGGTTTCGGTTGGCCCGCCCTATTTCAACCCGGTCAGCGCAATCTTTGCCGTGCCGATGCTGCTGGTCCTCGCGGTCGGCCCGCTGCTCCGCTGGCGGCGGGATAGCCTGGCGCGGATCAAGGCGCAGATTGCCGTGCCGGCGATCCTGCTGCTCGGCGTGTTGCTCTGGGCGGCGAGCCGCGCCGTCGGTGTCCTGCCAGCTCTGGGCCTTGCGCTTGCGGCGGCGCTGGCCGTGGCCAGCCTGCTGCCGCTGCGCGGGCGCAAGCTGCGGCAGGTCAAGCTGCCACTCTGGGGCATGGTTGTGGCGCACTTCGGGATCGCGGTGGCGCTGCTCGGCATGGCCAGCGATGCAGCCTTCACCACCGAGCGGCTGGTTGCGGTCCAGCCTGGTGACAGGGTTGAGGTTGGCCCCTGGCAGGTCCAGTTGCAGGGAATTGAACCGGTGGCCGGTCCGAACTGGACCGCGCTGCGCGGCAACCTGGCGGTCAGCTACAAGGGCGGAACGGTCAGCGAAATGCACCCGGCTGCCCGGACCTTCTGGGCCCCGCCGAACGAGACCAACGAGGCCGCACTTAAGACCCGTTGGAACGGCCAGCTTTATGCCGTGTTGGGACAGGAATCGAGCGGCGGCCGGTGGCAATTGCGGCTCTGGTGGAAGCCGTTCGTGCCGATGATTTGGTACGGCGGCATTCTGATCGCGCTGGGCGGCCTCTTGGCGCTGTTCGGCCGCCTTGTGAGCGACCTCAAACGCCTTATCGTGCGCGACAAGATTGCCTACCGCCGGATGAGGCAGGGCCGATGAGCGAACAGAAACCGCCCTCACGCTGGCTGCTGTGGCTGCCCTTGGCGGGCTTCGCGGCCTTCGTTTTGCTGGTGATGATCGGGCTTTACCGCCCGGCCGACCGCGAAGTGGCCAGCACGATGATCGGCAAGCCGCTGCCTGAATTCACGCTGCGCGCGGCAACCGCGGACCGGCCCGGACTGGCGCGGACTGACTTGGCCGATGGCAAGCCGCGCCTGCTGAATATCTTTGCTTCGTGGTGTGTGCCTTGTGCGGTTGAGGCACCGCAATTGGCGGCGCTCAAGGCTGAAGGGATCGACATTGCGGGGGTCGCAATCCGCGACCGACCCGAGGATGTCGGCGCTTTCCTGGCACGCCATGGCAATCCCTACAGCCGGATTGGCGCGGATGACCGCTCCGAAGTCCAGTTCGGGATTGGTTCGTCGGGCGTGCCAGAAACCTTCGTGATCGATGGCAAAGGCACGATCCGCTATCAACATATCGGGGAAATCCGACCCGAACACCTGCCCGTGCTGCGCGAAAAGCTGAAGGAGGCGGGACAATGATCCGCCTTTTGCTAGCCTGCCTTGCGCTAGTCTCAGCCATGCCAGCCGTGGCGCAGGATGCCGTCCCGCCGGCGCCCTATGCCAATGTGCAGCTGTCCGATCCGGCGCAGGAGGCCAAGGCCCATACCCTGATGCTGACACTGCGTTGCCTGAAGTGCCAGAGCCAGTCGATCGCCGATTCCGATGCGCCAATGGCGGGTGACATGCGCAGCTTGGTGCGTGAACGCATTGCCGCAGGGGAGGATCCCGAAGCGATCCGGGCCTGGCTGGTCGATCGCTATGGGGATTACGTCAGCTATCAGCCGCGCGTGACCAGCCTGACCTGGCCGCTCTACGCTTTACCGCTGCTGTTGTTGCTGAGTGTTGGCGCGGTGCTGCGGCGGCGCTTGCGCCGGGGAGGCGCGGCATGATTTGGGCCTTGGCGATCTTGACGGCGCTTGCGGCCTTTTTGCTGGCCGTGCTGCTGCGGGCTCCGCGCAAGGGTTGGGAAGCAATCGGAGCGGCGCTGCTGGTCGGGATCGCAGGCTATGCCTTCCAGGCCTCTCCCGGGCTGTCCGGCGCGCCGAAGGAAGCGCCGGAACAGGCGGTCAAGAGCGGCGCGGCGATGGTCCAGGCGCGGCAGCAACTGGCCCAGGCCCAAGCGAGCGGGCAGGGGCTTAATCGCTGGCTGGTGATCGGCGATGCCCTGGCGCGCAACGGCCAATACGGTGACGCTGCCGGGGTCATTCTTGGCGCAGTGAAGCAGGATCCCAAGAACGCCGATGCCTGGCTGGCCATGGCCAATGCGCTGGTTGGCCATGCCGAAGGGAACCTGACCCCGGCGGCACTCTATGCCTATGGCCGCGCCGCGCAGGCTGATCCGGCGCATCCGGGGCCACCGTTCTTTCTGGGCCTGGCGCTCGCACAATCGGGCAAATTGGCCGAGGCGCGCGGGCTTTGGGCGGAACTGCTGGCCCGCAGCCCCAAAGATGCACCGTGGCGCGGCGATCTGGCCGAGCGGCTACAGCGGCTGGATGCCTTTATCGCCATGCAGGCGCAGCAGCAGGCTGGCACACCGACCGGGACAGCGCAGTAAGCCGCGTTGCGGGGGCCTCAACACACTGCTAATCGCACACACCTTGCGGCAGGGGGCGGGTCGAGTCTCGCCGTTTATGGGACGCAATGATGACTGATACTGCGAAGACCGAAAGCGGAGCTGCCGCCGCCCAATTTGCCCATGAGCACGGTCATGGTCACGCCCATGCGCAGGGCGGCCTGGCGAAGCTGGCCTTAGGCGCGATTGGCGTGGTGTTCGGCGACATCGGCACCAGCCCGCTCTATGCCTTCCGTGAAACCTTTGCCTCGCACCACGGGGTGCCGGGGATCCAGGTCGATCCGGTCCATATCCATGGCGTGCTCAGCCTGGTTTTCTGGTCAATGATGATCGTGGTGACGTTCAAATACGTCCTCACCATCATGAAGGCCGACAACAAGGGCGAGGGCGGCAGCCTGGCCCTGCTGGCCCTAATCAACCGCAAGTCGGAAAACCGCAAGTGGACCGGCCCCTTCGTGCTGCTGGGCGTGTTCGCGACAGCGCTATTCTATGGTGATTCGATGATCACCCCGGCCATGTCGGTGCTTTCGGCGACAGAGGGTTTGCAATATGTGAACCCAGGTTTCGAAGCCTGGATCGTGCCGATTGCCGTGGCGATCCTGTTCGGCCTCTTCGCCATCCAGTCGCGCGGGACGGACCGGGTCGGCAAGATGTTCGGGCCGATCATGCTGCTCTATTTCGCGACCCTGGCGACCTTGGGCGTAATGCACCTCAGCGCTATGCCAGAGATTGTGCTGGCGACAATCAATCCGCTCAACGCGCTGAACTTCTTTACGACAGACGGCTATCGCGCCTTTGTGGCGATGGGGTCGGTGGTGCTGGCGGTGACTGGCGCCGAGGCGCTTTACGCCGATATGGGTCACTTCGGGCGCAAGCCGATTGGCGTAAGCTGGATGGCCTTCGTGTTGCCGGCGCTGATGCTGAACTACATGGGGCAGGGCGCGATGGTTTTGTCGCATACGCCCGAGCAGGCGGCGTTGCTGATCAAGGATCCGTTCTTCCTGATGATCCCCGATGCCGTCCGGCTGCCCGTGATCTTCCTGGCCCTGCTGGCCACGATCATCGCCAGCCAGGCGGTGATCTCAGGCGCTTTCAGCCTGACCCAGCAGGCCGTCCAGCTCGGCTTCATGCCGCGCATGCAGATCAAGCACACCAGCGCGGCAGCGGCGGGGCAAATCTATATCCCGGTGATCAACTGGGGCCTGATGATCGCGGTGATCTTCCTGGTGCTGTTCTTCCGCTCCTCCAGCAACCTTGCGGCGGCCTATGGTATCGCGGTGACCGGGGCGATGTTCATTGACACGATCCTGCTGGCGGCCGTGCTGGTCAGCCTGTGGAGCTGGCCGCTATGGAAGGCTGCGCCGCTGGTGATCGCCTTCATAATCGTCGACATGGCCTATCTCGGCGCCAACCTGCTTAAGGTGCCGTCGGGCGGTTGGGTGCCGCTGGTGATTGGCCTGGTGATCTTTACGCTGTTGACCTCGTGGTCGCGCGGCCGCGCGCTGATGCGGGCCTCGATGGCCGATGGCGCGATCCCGATGGAAGTCTTCGCCAAGAGCGCCCATTCGAGCGCCACCCGCGTGCCGGGTACGGCGATCTTCATGGCCTCAACCGCTTCGGGCGTGCCTTCGGCGCTGCTCCACAATATCAAGCACAACAAGGTGCTGCACGAGCGCGTGGTGATCCTGACCGTGGCGATCCAGGACGTGCCCTTCGTTGACGAGGCGGAGCGCTGCAGCGTCAAGGACCTGGGGCAGGGCTTCTATCGCATGTCGCTTCGTTACGGCTTCCTCGAAGAGACCGACGTGCCTGCGGCGTTAAAGGGTGCCGATATCTGCGGCGGCCCGTTCGAGATGATGAAGACCAGCTTTTTCCTCTCGCGCCAGACGCTGCTGCCTTCGGCTAAGCCGGGCATGGCGCTGTGGCGCGAAAAGCTGTTTGCCTGGATGCTGCGTAACGCCGCCAGCGCAATGGAGTTCTTCCGCCTGCCCACTAACCGCGTGGTGGAACTGGGCAGCCAGGTAGAGATCTAGGTCATAGCGTCAATCGGGCGTCCCAAGGCATCCTAGCCCGACAATGCCGGGGCAAAGATGGATAGGGCCCTGAAACACGGTCAGGGTGACGACTGAATGTGGGCTAGACTCTAGTTCCGCAGCCGCTCGATCGCCTGGGCCAGCGCCACGTAAAGCTTACCCATGTCGCTGCT
>JBEEIN010000266.1:0-3430 GCA_041169825.1 Pseudomonadota bacterium | reverse complement strand
ATCATCTGCTCGATCGAGAATGTCGATCCGATGGGCGTCCATACCGGCGATTCCATCACCGTCGCCCCGGCGCTGACACTGACCGACAAGGAATACCAGATCATGCGCTCGGCCTCGATTGCCGTGCTGCGGGAAATCGGTGTTGAAACAGGCGGTTCGAACGTGCAGTTCGCAGTCAGCCCGAAGGATGGCCGGCTGATCGTGATCGAGATGAACCCGCGCGTTTCGCGGTCCTCGGCGCTGGCATCAAAGGCCACCGGCTTCCCGATTGCGCGTGTCGCTGCCAAGCTGGCGGTCGGCTATACGCTTGACGAGCTGACCAACGAGATCACCGGGGCGACCCCGGCGAGCTTTGAGCCCTCGATCGACTATGTCGTCACCAAGATCCCGCGCTTTGCCTTTGAAAAGTTCAAGGGTGCCAAGCCGCTGCTCTCTACCGCGATGAAGTCGGTGGGTGAAGTCATGGCGATTGGCCGTAACTTCAAGGAATCGATGCAGAAGGCGCTGCGTGGCCTCGAAACCGGGCTCGATGGCTTCAATCGCGTGCTCCATCTGGAAGGCGCCGGCCGCGATGCGATGATTGCCGCGCTGTCCAAGCAGACGCCGGACCGCCTGCTGATCGTCGGCCAGGCCTTCCGTGAGGGCTTCACGGTTGAAGAGGTCCACGCGATCACCCACTACGATCCCTGGTTCCTGCGCCACATCCACGAAATCATCGCCGAAGAAGCGGCGATCATGGAAAACGGTCTGCCAACCGATGCGGCTGGCCTGCGCCGGCTTAAGGCGATGGGCTTTTCCGACAAGCGGCTGGCGATCCTGGCCGTGCGCGGCATCCACGTCGCCGGCGGGTTGGGTGAAACCTCCGCCCGCCGTTCGGGCCTGCTGCACGATGCCTTGCGCGCCATGGCTGGGGCCACGAGTGAAGAGGAAGTGCGCGAGCTGCGCCAGCGGCTGGGCGTCCACCCGGTGTTCAAGCGGATCGACAGCTGCGCCGCCGAGTTTGAGGCGGTGACGCCCTACATGTACTCAACCTACGAAGCGCCCAGCTTTGGTGCGCCGGAGTGCGAGGCGGCACCCTCCAATGCCAAGAAGGTCGTCATCCTGGGCGGCGGTCCGAACCGGATCGGGCAGGGGATTGAATTTGACTATTGCTGCGTCCACGCCTGCTTCGCGCTGGAAGAGGCCGGCTATGAAACGATCATGGTCAACTGCAACCCGGAAACGGTCAGCACCGACTATGATACCTCTGACCGCCTCTATTTCGAGCCGCTGACCGGCGAAGACGTGCTGGAAATCCTGCGCGTCGAAATGAGCAAGGGTCAGCTCAAGGGTGTGATCGTCCAGTACGGCGGCCAGACCCCGCTCAAGCTGGCGCAGACGCTGGAAGACAACGGCGTGCCGATCCTTGGCACCTCACCCGATGCGATTGACCTGGCCGAAGACCGTGAGCGGTTTGCCGCGCTGGTCAACAAGCTGGGCCTGAAGCAGCCGGCCAACGGCATTGCCCGCAGCCGTGACGAGGCGGTCGCTGTGGCCAACCGGATTGGCTATCCGGTGCTGATGCGACCCAGCTACGTTCTGGGCGGCCGGGCGATGGAAATCGTCGATTCCGAAGCCCAGCTGGATGATTATATCGCCACGGCCGTGCAGGTTTCGGGCGATAGCCCGGTGCTGATCGATCAGTACCTGCGCGATGCGATCGAATGCGATGTCGATGCCCTCTGCGATGGCGATCAGGTGGTCGTTGCCGGGGTGATGCAGCACATTGAAGAGGCCGGGATCCACTCGGGCGACAGCGCCTGCACCCTGCCGCCCTACAGCCTGCCGGCCGAAATCGTCGCCGAAATGGAGCGCCAGGCTGAGGCTTTGGCTATGGCGCTTGGCGTGCGCGGGCTGATGAACGTGCAGTTCGCGGTCAAGGACAGCACGGTCTACCTGATCGAGGTCAATCCACGCGCCAGCCGCACCGTGCCCTTCGTGGCCAAGGCGATTGGCCAGCCGGTTGCCAAGATTGCCGCGCGCGTCATGGCTGGGGAGAAGCTTAAGGACTTCCCACCGTTCAAGCGCGATCTCGATTACATGGCGGTCAAGGAGGCGGTCTTCCCGTTTGCCCGCTTCCCGGGGGTCGATCCGGTGCTCAGTCCGGAGATGAAGTCCACCGGCGAAGTGATGGGAATTGATCGCAATTTCGCCACCGCCTTTGCCAAGGCCCAGCTTGGCGCGGGCATGGTCCTGCCGCAGGGCGGGGTGGTGTTCGTCTCGGTCAAGGATACCGACAAGCCGGTAATCCTCCCGGCGGTACAGCAGTTGGTCAGCCTTGGCTTCAAGATCATCGCGACGGGCGGGACCCAACGTTACCTTGCCGAAGCCGGTCTGCCGGTCGAAGCGGTGAACAAGGTGGCGGAAGGGCGGCCGCATATCGTTGACCGGATCATCGATGGCGAAGTGGCCCTGATCTTCAACACCACCGAAGGCTGGCAGAGCCTGAAGGACTCGCAATCGATCCGCGGTTCGGCCCTGACCGGCAAGGTGCCCTACTTCACCACAGCCGCTGCTTCGGTGGCGGCGGCAGAGGCAATCGCGGCTTTGCGGGGCGCAAAACTTGAAGTTCGCAGCCTGCAAGACTATTATGCATAAGTAGATCGCGTTCTCCCCACATCGCGACGGGTCGGCCTGCAATCCCTATCGGATGCGGGGCAGGGCTTTAGTCGCTGCGCGGGACGGGTCAGGAGAAAGAGGCGAGAATGGCAAGTGTCGAAAAGCTGCCGATGCTGGCGGAAGGCTATGAAAAGCTGGTCGCCGAGCTGAAAGCACTCCGCGAGGAGCGCCCCCGGATCGTTGACGCGATCGAGGAAGCGCGCGCCCATGGCGACCTGTCGGAAAACGCCGAATACCACGCCGCCAAGGAGCGTCAGGGCCAGGTTGAGGCTTCGATTGCCGATCTGGAAGACAAGGTTAGCCGTGCCCAGATCATCGATCCCTCGACCCTGTCGGGTGACCGGATCATCTTCGGCGCGACCGTCACGCTGCTTGACGATGATGACAAGCCGGTGAAGTACCAGATTGTCGGCCCTTATGAGGCGGACGCCAAGGTTGGCCGGATCAGCTACAACTCGCCGCTTGGCCGCGCCCTGATCGGCCGCCGGGTTGAGGACGAGATTGAAGTGACCGTGCCCGCGGGTGACCGATCGTACCTGGTGCAGAAGATCGAATTCGTTTGAATTCCTCCCCCGTGGGGGAGGAAATTCCGGTCAGTCCCGCCGCTTGAGCTGTTCCGGCTCAAGCAGGCGGTGCAGGTGCACCACGACATAGCGCATTTCGGCATCGTCAACCGTGCGCTGGGCCTTGTCGCGCCAGGCTTCTTCGGCTTCGGCATAGGTGGCGTAGACGCCAACCAGGTCAAGGCTGGCAAGATCAGTGAATTCAAGCG
>JBEEIN010000265.1:0-4786 GCA_041169825.1 Pseudomonadota bacterium | reverse complement strand
GTCTTGATGGGCGTGCCGCCCGTGGGAACCGCGCCAGGGGCGGCGGTGATCATCACGCCATCCCCCGCCGGGTTGAGCCGCAGCACGGCCTCGATCCTGTCTGGCCGGGCCGGATCATATTTTGCCACCGGCACTTCGGCCACCAGCATGTCACCCTGCCGGAAGAAGGCTTGCGGCGCGGCGTAATCGACCACGCTGGTGCTGCTGAGAAACAGGTGCGGTTCGCTGATCTGCATGCTCGCGGGCAGCGGAATTGCGACGCGCAATTTGCCGTTCGCGAAGCCAAAGCGCGCTTCGCTGCCCAGCGGCGCGGGTAGGGCTGCGCGCCAGCGGTCAAACCGGGAGTCGGGTTGGCCGGGTTGGCCGACGGTCACCTTGGTTGCCAGTTCTCCCTGCTCGGGCACGCAGATTTCGTCGGTACAGGCCAGCCATTGCGCCTTGGCGCGCAGGTCCAGCACCTGACCCGGCTTGGCACTGGCCGGCACGGTGAAGGGCACCAGCAGGGCATATTCGGTCTTGTAGACGTGGTTCATCAGCCCGGCGATGGTCAGCGTTGCGGGCACCGGATAGGCCAGCGCCCCCGCCTTCGCGCCGGGCGGCAGGGCCCAGTCGATCGTCATGCCTTGCCCGGCATCGCCGGGGTTCTGCCAATAGCCATGCCAGCCCGGTTTGGGCTTCATGTCGATCGCCAGGGTGACCGTGCTGCCGGGCAAGGCCGGACCTTCCGCCAGTAGGCTTGCGGCGATGTTGGTTTCGCCCGCCCGCGCGGGGGTGGCGGCGAGAATAAGCAGTTGCAGCAGGAAGGCGATCAGTGCCGCAAGACGGGGCATCAAATTGTCTACTCCTTGGCCCTTCGCAGGCCTTGCACTCGGGCGCTGGCAACGCCATCAGGGCCTTGCCGATTTCAGCGATCATAGCAAGGATTCACCCATGCGCCGCACCGTTCTTAGCCTGCTTGCCACTGCTGCCATGGGGTTGTCTGCCCCGGCTTTAGCCCAAGGCCAGCCGTCGCAACCGGCTGCGGCCCAGCCCGCCGCCGAACCGGACCGGCCGCAACTGGTCCTGGCGGTGTCGATTGACCAGCTCTCGGCCGACCTGTTCGCCCAGTATCGTGAGCATTTTACCGGCGGTTTTGCCCGGCTGCTGAGCGGCGCGGTTTTCCCCTCGGGCTTCCAATCGCATGCTGCGACTGAGACTTGCCCAGGCCACTCGACGATCCTGACCGGGGCCCACCCGGCCCGCAACGGGATCATCGCCAACAACTGGTTCAATCCCTCGATCGCCCGGGCCGAGAAGAAGATCTATTGCTCGGAAGACCTCTCCGATCCGGCGAGCACGCCTAACAATCCGGTGGTTTCGGCGGGCCTGCTCAAGGTGCCGACCCTGGGTGAGCTGATGAAGGCCGCCAGCCCCGCCACCCGCAATGTCGCCGTTTCGGCCAAGGACCGCGCCGTGGTGATGATGGGCGGGCACAAGATCGATGCCGGTTACTGGTGGAAGGGCAACGCCTTCACCACCTTCAAGGGACGCGAACTGGCCCCTGCCGCGCAGCGGGCCAACGCCGCTGCGGCCGCCTTGCTGGCCAAGGGTGCTCCGGCGCTCAAGGCGCCGCTCTGGTGCGGACCGCGGGACCGCGCGGTTGCCATCGGCAATGGCTCGGTCGGGACCTATCGCTTTCCCCTGCCCAAGGGCGCCAAGCCCGATGTCCTGCGCGTCTCGCCGCGCATGGACGTCGCCACGGCCGATCTGGCGATCGGGCTGGTTGACGAGCTGAAGCTGGGCCAGGGCCCGGCGACCGACATCCTCTCGGTCAGCCTGTCAGCCAATGACTATATCGGCCACGCCTTGGGCACCGAGGGTGTCGAGATGTGCATCCAGATGAACGAGTTGGACGGCACGCTGGGCCGCCTGTTCGCCGCGCTCGACAAGCGCAATATCGATTACCTCGTCGTGCTCACGGCGGATCACGGCGGCCATGACGCGCCTGAGCGTCTGCGCCAGCAGGCGATGCCGGGTGCCACCCGCGCCGATAAGGCGCTGATGCCGGCCGCGCTCGGCGCAGAAATCGGCCGCCGCACCGGGATTACCGCACCGCAAGGCCCGCTGATCTATGGCGACGGGCCGTTCGGCGATATGTATGTCAACGCTGCGGTCACCGGCGATGCCAAGGCCCGCGTGGTCAATGAACTGGTCAACCTGACCCGCAACCATCCGCAGGTCGCAGCCGTCTTCACCGCCGCCGAACTGGCGGCCACGCCAATGCCCGCGGGCAATCCGCAGGACTGGACGATCAAGGAACGCGCCCGTGTTTCCTTCATGGCCGAACGGTCGGGTGACGTGATCGTGCTGCTCAACCGCGCCGTCACCCCGATCCCGGAACCCGTGCCGGGAGCCTTCGTTGCCACCCACGGCAGCGTCTGGGATTATGACCGGCGCGTGCCGATGCTGTTCTGGCGCAAAGGCATGACCGGGTTCGAACAGCCCAATCCGGTTGAGACGGTTGATATTGCGCCTACCTTGGCTGCTGCGATCGGGCTGAAGGTTGACGATGGTGCCTTCGATGGCCGCTGCCTCGATCTCGATGCCGGCACTGGCAACACCTGCGAGCGGACCAAGTGAGCGAACGGCGTGACCTGATCATCCTGGGGGGTGGGCTGGTCGGCATGACCCTGGCCCTCGCCGCGGCGCGGCAGGGGATCACCAGCCACGTGGTTGACCGGGCGACGCCCGAGCAGCTTACCGCCGACGGGGCCGATGGCCGTGCCTCCGCCATTTCGACCGCCAGCTGGAACCTCTTCGCCAATATCGGCCTGGCTGACACGCTTGAGCCGCTTGGTTGCCCGATCGATGCGATTGCGGTGACCGACCAGATGAAGCCGGGCCGGATCGATTTCCAGCCGGGTGCCGAAGATGGTTCGCTCGGCCGGATGTACGCCAACCGCGATATTCGCGTCGCCCTGTTCGAAGCGGCCAAGGCCGAACCGGCGATAGCCTGGCACGCCGGGGCCGAGCCGGTCGAGCGTGAGCGCGGCGAACATGGAGTGCGAGTCGTGCTCGACAATGGCCAGGAACTGACCGCCAGCCTGCTGATCGCCGCCGAGGGCCGCAGGTCGCCGACCCGCGACGAGGCCGGGCTGGTTACTGCCAAATGGGACTATCACCACCGCGCGATCGTGACCGCGCTCTATCACGAAAAGAGCCACGAGAACGTCGCCTGGGAAATCTTCTATCCGGCCGGGCCCTTTGCCCTGCTGCCGCTGCTCGATGAGCATGGCCGTCATCGTTCGGCGCTGGTCTGGACCGTCGCGGAAAAGGATGCCGCCGGGGTTCTGGCCATGCCCGATGCGCTGTTCCTGGGCGAAGTGAGCCAGCACATGGGCGGGATGTTCGGCGCGCTTGAACTGGCAGCGCAGCGGATGAGCTACCCGCTCAACTTCCACCGTGCCCCGCGGATCGTTGATCACCGCCTCGCGCTGATTGGCGATGCCGCGCATGGCATTCACCCGATCGCCGGGCAGGGCCTCAACCTGGGCCTGCGCGATGTCGGCGCGCTGGTTGAGGTGCTGGCTGACGGGATGCTACTGGGGCTGGAGCCGGGCGATGCCCAGCTGCTGGCTCGCTATGAACGCTGGCGTTCGGTCGATAGCTTCTCAGTCGGTTTCGCGACCGATGCGATCAACCGCCTGTTCGCCATTCCCGGCCGTCTGCCCAGCGCCGTGCGGCGCCTCGGCATGGGTGCGGTCCAGCGTTCCGGCTGGCTCAAGCGCTTCTTTATGGATGAAGCCCGCGGCATGTCGGGCGATCTGCCCACGCTGCTCCGCGCCTAGGCGGGCGGCGGTGCTCCGGGGCCCGGCTGCTGGACCGCAACCCCGCTCGCATCCTTTAGCTTTTCAGGCTCAAGCAAGGCCGCCGTCTCGATCAGGTCGAGCGCCTTTTGCGAGGCGGCATAGCGCCGCGCATTGCTGAGCCAGACCCCGGCCTT
This sequence comes from Pseudomonadota bacterium, assembly GCA_041169825.1. Taxonomy (GTDB): domain Bacteria; phylum Pseudomonadota; class Alphaproteobacteria; order Sphingomonadales; family Sphingomonadaceae; genus Novosphingobium. The sequence goes on along the minus strand of JBEEIN010000265.1, from coordinate 804 downwards.
ATCAGCACCCGGCAGGCGTTCAACTTCGGCGATCGCGGCATCGATCTGGCCGCTCCGCAGCATCAAACGCGCCCGATCGAGCCGCAGATCGGGCTGGGGCGAAGGGGCATCGCCGCGCCGGATCACGAACAGCCCGGAAAGCTCGCGCGTAAAGCGGGTCCAGCCGCCCTCGTTCTTGGCCGTGCCGAGTAAGGCAGGGGCAAGTCCGTCAAGATCGCTACCCAGCCGGTCAATTGTCACTGGATTTTGCGCATTGGCGATCAGGGTATTGACCGCATTGCCCTGAGCATCGCCGAACCGCAGCTTCAGCTGGTTTTCAAGATAACCCAGCGGCACGCCCCGTTCGATCGTCCGCCGCGCGGCCAAGGCCACCAGCAGCGCTTCGGCGCGGGCCGTATTGCCTTCGGTTGCGGCGGCTTGCAGGTCAAGCCGTGCGAGGCGCTGTTCCAGCGCGGCGATCCGCTGGTCCATCCCGCCGACCGCGAAACCTTGCGCGACTGCCACTGGCGCGGCGGCCGGGCTGGGCTTGGGTGCCGGTGCGGCAACTTCGGTCTGGCCAAAGCCGATGTCGAAGGGCAACCTGTCATCAAGAACCAGCCAGCCGATCAACGTCGCCCCGCCTACGAAGGCGAGCAGCGAGGTGCCCATCACGGCGCGCCATGAGATGCCCGTGCTGGCGGGACGGCGCGAATAGGTGTCAAATTCAGTCATGCGCAGGTGCGATGGCCTTCAGGAATTGGTCTTACCCCACGGGTCTTGGCACATCTGGCGGGCCAAGGCCAGCAGGGCGCGGTCGCTGGTCTC
>JBEEIN010000264.1:0-2729 GCA_041169825.1 Pseudomonadota bacterium | reverse complement strand
GGACCCGCATTACGGGTTCGAGCAGCTGCGTGACTGGTTCAAGTGCCTTTACGAGACCCTGCTCGGTTCCTCGCAAGGCCCGCGTATGGGCAGCTTCATCGCGCTTTATGGCATCGCCAACACCCGCAAGCTGATCGCCGAAGCGCTGGGCTGAGGCCGTGACCAAACGAAAAAGGCCCACCCGGTGGGTGAGCCTTTCATCGATAGGCGGGGGCTCCGTCACTACTTTCGCAGCGCTGCCGACCTGATCCCCGGCCTTTCGCCTCTCGACATACACGGGTTTACCGCAGTATGCAAGCGGCATGGAAGTGATTGATTTCATTTCGGTTGAGTGGCTGCGGACCTATCGGGCAGTGACCGATAGTGAGAAGAAGGCCATCGCGCTGCACAATCACACCTTGCAGTTGGGGGCATCGCTGATGTCCATGATTGCATTGATCGAGCTGTCGTTGCGCAACAGCACAAATCAGCGCCTTGGTCAGGATTTCAGCGATCCGGAATGGCTGTTGCCCGGCCGCAGGACATTGCCGCTGGCACCAGAATTGGCTCGGATGATCAGCAAGGCTACCGACAATGCGCGGAAGGCGGCTTACGCGAAGCTAACCTATCGGCAGAAGAATGCTTTGGACGCGCAAGCCTTTCCGGCAGGCATACCGCCGAACCTGTCGCATGCCGCGATTGTCAAGAAACGACAGGGCCTATTCGCAGTAAGTCATGGCCAGATCCTTGCCCAAACCACTTTGGGTTTTTGGAAGCGCCTCTATTCCAGCGATTACGAGGATAGGCTGTGGCGGCCGTCGCTCAAGAAGGTGTTCCCCGACAAAAGCCTTAAGCGAAGCGACATATCAAAGAACATTGAGACGATTTACGCGACGCGAAATCGCGTTGCGCATCATGAGCCGGTTTATGGCCAGCGTCTCCATGATGCGATGGCTGCAATCGACTTCATCCGAAATGCCCTTGGGTGCCGGCATGTTGGTGATCAATCGAGTTTTCGAAGGTTTTCGACCGTGCACCATCTCAGACTATGCATGGACTATGAGAGCTTTATCGAAGCCTGGCACACCCTGACTTAAGAACAAGGATCGCGCCGCTGGGCTGATCTAGCGGCTGGCTGCTATCCAGCGTCGAACCTTGGTTTCCAACACCGGCAGCGGGAGGACGCCGCTGCCCAGCACCTGTTCGTGGAAGGCTTCGAGATCGAAGCGCGGGCCGAGCGCGCTCTCTGCTTCGCGGCGCAGGCGTTGGATGGTTAGGCCGCCGATCTTGTAGCTGAGCGCCTGGCCGGGGTTGGCGATGTAGCGGTCAACCTCGGCCTCGGCGTCGCTGCGGCCCATGCCGCTGTTGGCCAGCATATAGGCCACAGCCTGGCTGCGGCTCCAGCCTTTGGCGTGGATTCCGGTATCGACGACCAGCCGCATGGCCCGCAGCATCTCGTCATCCAGGGTGCCCCAGTGCTGGAGCGGGTCGTTGTACAGACCCATCTCAAAGCCGAGCGTTTCGGCATAGAGCGCCCAGCCTTCGACATAGGCGGCGTTATCACCAAAGCGCTGGAAATCGGGGAGGGCCTGGTTCTGCTCGGCCAGGCTCGTCTGGAAATGGTGACCGGGAATGCCTTCGTGCAGGTAAAGCGTGGTCACGCCCGACAGGAACCGGCTCGGCAGGTCATAGGTGTTGAAATAGAACACACCTGGTCGTCGGCCATCGGGCGAGCCAATTGCATAGGAACCGCCGGCCTCGAACTTTCCGCGATAGGCGGGATAGGCCGCGATCGTCAGGCGGCCGGCCGGCTGGCGTTCGAACAGGCGCGGCAATTGGCCGTCGACCGCGCGAGCCACCTTGGCATAGCCTTCGGCCAGTTCCTCGGCGGTCTTGGGATGGAAGCGCGGATTGGTGCGGATATGATTGAAGAAGGCGGGCAGGGTCCCGGTGAAGCCAAGCTGGACTTTGACTTGCTCCATCTCGCCCTGGATCCTCGCGACCTCGCTTAGGCCCAGGGTGTGAATGGCCTCCGGTTCAAGCGGTAGCGTCGTGTAGCGCAGGATCAGCCGGCGATAGAGGCCCGCGCCGCCCCGCATCGCGGCAATGCCGGGCTCGGCTCGGGCAACCGGGAGATAGTCTTCCGCCAAGAAGTGGCGCAGGCGGCGATAGGCGGGCAGGACGTCGCGGTTGACCACTTGCAGCCAATCGGCCCGGATGAGGGCCTGGCGGGCCGGAGGAAGGTCTTCCGGCATGTCGACCAGCGGTTCGGCGAAAACGGAGTCGAGGGCAGGCTCGGCCAGGATCGCATCAAGCTGGGCGATCATGTTGACCGTGGTCAGGCGGGTCTCAACCACGTCGCTGGCCATGCCCTGGCGAAAGCGGCCGATCGCCCGGTCAAGAACGAGCGGCAAGGCCCGCAGCAGGGCCAGGTTGCGGCGATAATCGCGTTCATCGCGATAAGGCAGACTGCCACTCGGTCCGATCAGCGAGGGAAAGTCCTCATGTAGGCCGCCGAAATGGTTGAACGGGCGGACCTGGGTCAGGGCGACGATATCGGGCGAGAGCCAGCCGAGCGCTTCACGCGCCTGCTGCTGGAATGCATCATAGGATAGCTGTCGTTCCGGGCTTAGCCGGGTGCGGTCAATCCGGGCGAGGGCGGCAAGCTCGCGCCGCAATTCGGCCCGTTGCGCAGCGGCCAGTTCGTCGCTGAACAGGCGCTGGAGGCCTTGGGGATTGCTGTTGTCCCC
>JBEEIN010000263.1:0-3933 GCA_041169825.1 Pseudomonadota bacterium | reverse complement strand
AAGCGCGGCAATTGCTCCTCGATAGTCCAGACACCCCTCTAACGGATCTGGCGAGGCAGCACGGCAAGTGCCGTAAGCATCTAACCAAGCTGATTGAACTGTCTTGCCTCGCGCCAGATATCGTTGAAGCAATCATGAAGGACCAGCAGCCGCGATGGCTGACCGCGGCAAAGCTTCGGACGATGGACTTGCCAGTGTCTTGGGCCGAGCAGCGCGAGCAGCTTCTCTTCAGCCCGCTGTAACGATCGAGTGCTTTAGGCGCATATCGTCGAGGAGTTCTTCGATCGCGTCCCTTTGCGCTGCGGTTCCGCCCGGCGTTACTTCCCAATTGCAATGGGCATGGATCTTCGCGTCGCGGACTTTAATCTTCCCGAGCGCGCGCCGCCATGACTGCGAGTTGCCACCCTTCATGCGTACCAGGTGGGCTATCAATAGCAACTCAAGGTCGGAGCCGGTCATGGTCTCCAATTAGTCTTTGCGGCTGACCAAACAAGCGTGACTAAACGCCCTGCCAGCGGTGCCGTTGGAGACCAATCAGGTTTGCGCCGCTTCTACTGACTTAAACCGCCCGTCTCTGGCCCGCGCACTTCAATGCAAAAGTCTGCGCAATCGCGCCGTTTCGGGGGCAATATGCTCGCTCAACCTCTGGAGACCAGTCGCACTTTGGACTGAATGGTGCGGTCGAGAAGACTCGAACTTCCACGGGCTTTCGCCCACAACGACCTCAACGTTGCGCGTCTACCAATTCCGCCACGACCGCTAAATCAACGGGGCGAAGCTTGTTGCCCCGGGGGGGTAGGAGCGCGCCATTAGCAAAGGGTCTGGGGGGGTGCAAGCGCGGAAAGCCCTTAATGATCTATCACAAGCTGTATCGTCCCAGGACGGCCGGAAAAGCGCTGTTGTGCGCATGGTAAATCCTCCGTTTACCTTGCGCATGATGCCTTTCGCCCTGCTGCTGCTGGCCGTTGCCAGCAGTCCTACCGCCGCACCGGAGCCGCCCCGGGGCGGGGCGCAGGCCACGGCCATCGCCTCGGCCGAGATCGTTACTGCCGGTCACGCTAAGGAAGAGCAGCTGCCGCAGGAGCCCCGGCGCCAGGTCCGGCGCAACGCCGCGGGCCAGACCATGATCGAATTCGAATAGGCGCTAGTTCGGCTTCCAACCGAATTCGGCCCGAACGCCCGCCTTGGGCACGGGCACCAATGCTTCATTGATGTCGGCGCTTTCGCCCGGAGCCAAGACCCGCTTGGGCGAGCGGACTTCGGCCCGGTGGACGATCCGGCCGCCCGAATCGCGCAGCACGATCAGAATCCCGGGCACGCTGCGCGGGTTCTGCGAGGTGTTGGTTACCGTCCCATTGGCGCTGAAATACCACGTCCCGTTGGGCAGTTGATAACGCTCTTGCTCCCGCGCCGGGAAATCAAGCTTCAGGCCCGCCTGGTCCTCGGCGAAGACCGGCTTGGCAAACGGCATCCAGTCTGGAAGGCCATACCAGGCGGTGGCGCCGATTGCCGCGATTGCGACTGTGGCAAAGAGAGCAGCCGCCAAGGTCCACATCCGGGCCGGATTGCGTCGCGGTGCCAGGAGCGGCTGATGATCGAACTGCGAGGTTTCATCATCGTCGGCATAGCTGCCGTGATAGGCGGGCTCGGTATAGACCGGCGGGACTGGGACTTCTTCGTCAATCGGTGCAGCGGCCGGGGCCTCGGCTGCGGGGGCGGCAGCAGGCTGTGCGGGCGCGGGTCGTGCTTGCGGCGGAGGCGCTCTATCCATTGGTGCCGGCGCGGGCACAGGCGCCGGCGGTGGAGCGATCTGCGGACCTTCCTGGAACCAGTTGTGTTTGCACTTGGCGCAGCGCACCGTGCGGCCATCAACCCCGATCGCGCTGTCCGGAACGACATAGCGAGTGGTACAGGCGGGGCAGGCGATGATCATGATCCAACCGTTAAGCATGGTGTGCCGCAACGGGGCAAGCGCAAGCAGAGCCAAGGCGGGACGCATTGCCCTTTTTTCCACATGGATTGGTCGCTATAGCCGCCAATGAAGCACCCTCTTGCCGGATAGACCTTGCCAGCGATGAACCCTGGAACTTTGCGATGACCGGCGGTGGAACGGGAGAGATCGTGCATTTCGACAATGTCGGACTGCGCTATGGTGCCGATCGCGAAGTGTTGAGCGACATATCGTTCACCCTGTTTCCGGGCAGCTTTTATTTCCTGACCGGGGCCAGCGGCGCGGGGAAGACCTCGCTGCTTCGGCTACTGTACCTGGCCCAACGCCCATCGCGCGGGATGATCCGGATGTTCGGGACCGATGCGATCACCCTGCCGCGCGATCGCCTGCCGGGCTTCCGCCGCCGGTTGGGGGTGGTGTTCCAGAACTTCCGCCTGGTTGAGCACCTGTCCGCTTATGACAATGTCGCCCTGCCGTTGCGGGTCGCAGGCGTTGCCGAACGCGACTTGGCAAAGCCGGTGACCGATATGCTCGAATGGGTTGGCCTGACCGAGCGGATGCATGCCCGCCCGGCGCAGCTTTCGGGTGGGGAACAGCAGCGCGTCGCCATTGCCCGGGCAGTAATTGGCCGCCCTGAACTGCTGGTGGCAGACGAACCGACCGGCAACGTCGATCCGGACATGGCGGTCAAGCTGCTGCGCCTGTTCGAAGCGCTCAACCGGCTGGGCACGACCGTGGTGGTTGCCACGCACGATGTCCACCTGCTCAAGAAGGTGCCGGATTCGCTGATCATGCGGCTCGACAAGGGGCGCCTGTCCGATCCCACCGGCGCATTGCGTTATCCGCCGCGCCCGCGCGTGGCCCAGGGCTAGGCCGATGGCGCTGAAGCTTCCTCCGGTCTCCGGCTCACTGGTTCGCGGGCTGCGCTCGCTGTCTGGCCGGGGTGAGGCGGAGTTGGTTCCGCAAACCCGGCCGGCCGGACCGATGCCCTGGGTAATCGCGATCATGGTTGCCCTGACGGTGATTGCCGCCGCGGCTGGCCTGGCCGCCAGCAATGTGGCGGGCAATGCGTCCGACGCGCTGTCCGGCGGGGTGACGGTGCAGATTGTTGAGGCCGATCCCAACCTGCGCCAGCGCCAGGCCGAGGCGGCGGCCCTGAGGCTGAATGCCATGCCGGGTATCGAATCCGCGATCGTGGTCGGCCAGCGAGAGGTCGAACGCCTGATCGAGCCGTGGCTGGGCGGCATGGCGATCGACGGGCAGGACATTCCGGTCCCAGCGATCGTCGACGTGCGCTTGCGGGGGGATGTTACCGGCGAACGGCTCGGCGCGCTGCGGCGCTCGGTGCGCGAAGTGGCGCCCAGCGCGCGGGTTGATGCCCAGTCGACATGGCTCAAGCCGGTGTTCGGGGCGATTGATTCGCTGCGCCTGCTGGCGCTCGCGCTGGTCGGCTTGCTGGCGGCGGCCTTGGCTGCGGTCGTCCTGCTCGCGGTGCGCAATGCCCTCGGCACAAACCGCGAAACGATTGAGATCGTGCACTTGCTGGGCGGAACCGACCAGCAGATCGCGCGCCTGTTCCAGCGGTCCGTCGGCTATGATGCAGCAGGCGGCGGGGCGATCGGCCTGGCGCTAGGGCTGGCGGCGGTGCTGCTGCTGGGTCGGCAGTTCGCCGGGCTTGATGCCGGTCTGGTCAATGGCGGGGCCCTGGGCTGGACCGACTGGCTGTTGATCGCCCTCGTCCCGGTTGCCGGGGTCGGGCTCGCCATGTTGACGGCGCGCTGGACTGTGCTGCGCGCCTTGCGGCGGATGCTGTAACCATGCGCGCCGCACTCAGCCGCGTTTCTGGCCTCCTCGTGCTGGCCTGGGCGCTTGGCTTCGTGCTGTTTGCCGTGACCCTGCCGCAACCGGCGGCGGAGGAACCCACCGATGCGGTGGTGGTGCTGACCGGCGGGGCCGGGCGGATCGAGCGCGGGCTGGAAGTG
>JBEEIN010000262.1:0-8306 GCA_041169825.1 Pseudomonadota bacterium | reverse complement strand
CGGGCATCGCCCGCGCCGATAATCTGCCCCTGTTCATGGCCCTTGCCGGCAATCAGCACGATGTCATCGCGCCCGGCCTGGGCAATCGCGGCGGCAATAGCCGCGCGGCGATCGCCGATTTCCTTAAGCTGGCCCGCCCCGCCGGCCAGCACGGCGGCGCGGATCGCGGCTGGATCCTCGCTGCGCGGGTTATCGTCGGTCACGATCCCGCCATCGGCCTGTTCGGCAACCACCCGGCCCATTTCCGGGCGCTTGCCCTCATCGCGATCACCGCCGGCGCCGAAAACGACAAGCAGGCGGCCGGAGCAATGCGGGCGAAGCGCGGCGATCGCCGCCTCGAGCGCGTCAGGGGTATGGGCATAATCGACGTAAACCGGAGCCCCGGTGCGGCTGATTGCGGCTCGCTCCAGGCGCCCACGCACAGGCTGGAGCCGACCGAGGGCATCGAACACCTGCGCCGGCTCTCCGCCGGTTGCGAGCACGAGCCCGGCCGATACGAGTGCATTCGCCGCTTGGTAGGCCCCGATCAGCGGCAGGTTTACCGTGCGCGCCTGGCCAGCGTGGACCAGTTCGAGCACTTGCCCCAACTGCTCCGGCCTGCGGCTGACCAGACGAATGGCATCACCCTGTTCGCCAACGGTGAACAGCCGGAGGCCGCGCCGTTGGGCGTGATCAGCAGCGCGCGCGGACCATTCATCATCGGCCCAGATTACCGCGGCACCTGCATCAGCGACCACTTCGTCAAACAGCCGCATCTTGGCCGCGAAGTACTCTTCCATCGTCTTGTGATAGTCGAGGTGATCGCGGCTGAGGTTGGTAAAGCCACCGGCGGCGACCACCAGCCCCTCGTTACGATACTGCGCCAGGCCGTGGCTGGAGGCTTCATAGGCAACGTGGGTCACCCCTTCGCACGCCAAGCCGCTCATGTTGGCCAGGAAGGTCACGATGTCGGGCGTGGTCAGCTCGGTGGAGATACTTTCGTCGGCAGTGGTAACGCCAAGCGTGCCAATCGAGGCGGCGTGGTGGCCGGCCATCCGCCAGATCTGCCGGGTCATCTCGACGGTTGAGGTTTTGCCATTGGTCCCGGTGACAGCAACCAGCACATCCGGAACCGGTGTAAAGAACCGGGCGGCCAGCCGGGCAAAGGCCTGGCGCGGATTGCTGGCGGCGATATGAACCGCGCCCGCTACGCGCGCTTCCGGCCGGGCGACCACGGCGACGGCTCCTGCGGCAACCGCCGCCGGAATAAAATCCTCACCATTCAGCGCTGCCCCCTGAAAGGCGCCAAACACGGTGCCAGGCGCGACCTTGCGGTTATCGATGGCGAAGCCGGTAACCTTGGCCTGGCTTGGGCTGGCGAGGGGCAGGCCGGCCAACTGGGCCAGCTCCGCCAGCTTCATTCGCCATCTCCGTTGCCCACCAGTGGCGACAGGTCCGAAATATCAACATCGCGATGCGGCTCGGGCATGATGCCAAGCAGCGGCCCGATACGCGGGACAACCCGGCCAACAATCGGCGCGGCGTTCCAGCCGGCCGTCCGTTGGCCCGAGGTGGCGGCCGTGCCCTGCGGTTCATCGAGCATGGCGATGATCACGTAGCGCGGATGGTCCATCGGGAAGGCAGCGGCGAAGGTCGAAACCAGCGAACTGCGCTGGTAGCCGCCAACACCAGGCTTTTCAGCCGAGCCGGTCTTGCCGCCAACCCGGTAACCCAGGGCATTCGCCTTTTTGCCGGTGCCATCGACCACGATCATCCGCAGCAGCTGCCGCATGCGCGCGCTGGTTGAGGCTTTGAACACGCGGCGGCCCTGGATCACTTCACCGGGGGCGACCTTACGCAAGGTTGCCGGACGCCAGATCCCGCCGTTGACCAGGGCTGCATAGGCCGTTGCCAGGTGGAGCGGCGTTACGGCAATGCCATGACCATAGGAAACGGTCATCGTGGTGATCCGCGGCCATTCGCCCTTGGGCCACAGCGGAAAACCGCGCGCCGGCAATTCGATATAGGGCCGCTCATTCATGCCGAGTGAGCGCATGATCGCGTTGAGCCGCGGCCCACCCAATTCGTCGGCCACCTGCGCAGTAACAATGTTTGACGAATGGATCAGCGCTTCCGGCACGTTCAGCGATGGCCCGAAGTTGTGCGAATCGCGGATGCGGAAACCGCCAATCTGCAGCGGTTGCCCGGATTGATAGCGGCGCGACAGATCAGTGACCGTGCCGGCATCGATCGCGGCGGCGACAGTGATCGGCTTGAAGGTCGATCCAAGCTCGTAGACCTGGTTGGTCACGCGGTTGAAGATGTTCGCCGCCCCGGCATTGTCGATCAGGTTCGGGTTGAACGATGGCAGCGAGGCCAGAGCGAGGACTTCGCCGGTTTCGACATCGAGCACCAGCCCGGCGGCACCCTTGGCATTGGTATCGGCGATCCCTCTCAGCAATTCGTCTTCAAGCGCGCCTTGCACGCGGCTGTCGAGCGAAAGCATGGCCGGGGTGCCGCGGGTGGCGGGATCGGTCAGGCGCTTGTCGAACACGCCTTCCATGCCGACATGCCCGTGCCCATCGGCGCCGACGAAGCCCAGCACGTGGGCAGCCAAAGAACCCTGCGGATAAAAGCGCTCGGTCTCGCGCGGGAATTCAAGCGCAGGTTCACCCAGTGCGTGAATCCGGTTGGCTTCTTCGGGCAAAATCCGGCGCCGCAGGTAACCCGGACGACCCGAAGCCAGCCGCGCCGCAGTCTGGGCCACGTCCATATCGGGGAAGATCTGGTTCAGCGCGATCGCGACCTCTTTGACCGGGCGGACCAAGGGCGTGCCGCTATCACCCAGCGCATCGGGGTTGTACCACAGCGCATAGGCCGGGAAGGCCCTGGCCAGCGGCACACCATTGCGATCGACAATATCGCCGCGCTGCGGGGTAAGGCCCAAGTCGCTGGCATTGGCCGGCGTGCCTTCAAACAGGCCGAGGTAGACCACCCGCAGCAGCGCGATCACCGCCATCACGGAAAACAGACCGCCGACCAGAACGATCCTGGCCTTGGCAATGGTCAAGGCCTGGCGGCGTGTGTTGGCGATTTCCACCCGGCCAGAGGCAACAATGCTGGAAACCGCCAGGGTGTTCATTCGGCGCGGACCTCAGCCTGGCTCAGCTTGGTCAGACGGGCGCTGAGCTTGGCCGGGGTGGTCGCCCGTTCAGCCGCATCGCGGGAATCCGCCACCTTGGCCTTGGCGGTGATCGCCTGACCGGTCAGCGGCGAAACCATGGCCTGGATCGGATTCTGATCGCCAATCGCCTCGGCCGCGCTGGCGACGCGGATTGGAGCCGGCGCATCCGGACCACGGACCTTGCCGAGGGCGGCCAGCTGGCGCTCCCCTTCAAGGTATTGCCCGGCGGTCGGAGCCTGATAGCCGAATTCGATCGCGTTTAGGTTCTGCAATTGCTGCTGGCTGGCGCGGGTCTGGAACTCGGTTTCGAGGAACAGCTTTTCCTGCTTGAGCGCGTTGATCTGGCGCTGGGCCAGCTGGACTTCGCTCTTCACCGCATTGACGCGAACCATCAGGACAAGGGTCAGCGCAGCGCAGATGACCAGAATGGCCATCCAACCAATCGAACGCATCCGATCACGGGTCAGGTTCATGCAGCCCTCCTATGGCGCGCGGGAGCAGCGGTGCGCACGGCAGACCGCAAAGTGGCCGAACGTGCGCGGGGATTACGGTTGAGCTCAGCAGCCGATGGCCGGACCGCCTTGGCAATGCGATCAAAGGTGGGCGCAGCCGCCGGGGCGACCTGCGGCAGATGGCGCGAGGTGTTGGCCAGTGCCCCACCGGCTTCGCGCAGGAACTGCTTCACGATCCGGTCTTCGAGGCTGTGGAAGCTGACCACGGCCAGCCGCCCTCCCGGGGCAAGCAGCTGCTCAGCGGCATCGAGCGCGGCGTTGAGCTCGTCCAGCTCGGCATTCACGTGGATGCGGATAGCCTGGAAGCTGCGGGTCGCCGGATCCTTGGGCATGCCGGGATGGTGGCCCAGCGCCTTGCGCACCACATTGGCCAGCTGGCTGGTCGTTGCCAAAGGGCGGGCCGCAACAATGGCGCGGGCAACGCGGCGCGACTGACGCTCTTCGCCAAAGTTGAAGAGCACGTCGGCAATCTCGGCTTCGGGCGCGGTGTTGACGAAATCGGCCGCGCTGGGACCGTCCTGGCTCATCCGCATGTCGAGCGGACCGTCCACCGCGAAGGCGAAGCCACGGCCAGCCTGGTCAAGCTGCATCGAGGAGACGCCAATATCCATGGCAATCCCATCGACCCGGGCCACGCCCGCTTCGGCCAGCGCCGCAAGCATTTCCGAAAAGCGCCGCGGATGCAGGACCAGCCGCGGCGGCTGCTCGCTGCATTCAGGCCAGGTCTGGCCGGCTGCGATGGCATCGGGATCGCGGTCAAAGGCGTGGACCGTTGCGCCGGCATTCAACAGAGCGCGGGTATAGCCGCCCGCGCCAAAGGTCGCGTCGACGATCACCGCTCCGGGGACAGGGGCAAGCGCGGCAATGACTTCATCAAGCAGGACGGGAATGTGCGGGGCGGCGCTCACTTGCGGGCCTTTCCGGCCTGGGTAGCAAGTTCGGCGCAGGCTTCCTGCGCATCTTCCCAACCGGCGCCCATCTTGGCGAGCTCGTCCGGGTTCCAGATCGTGAACGACTTGCCGCCGCCCTGGAAGAAGGCCGCACTGTCGATGCCGCCCAGCTTGAAATAGCGCTCTGGCAGAACGAACCGGCCGGAATCATCGAAGGGCACGCGGGCGAAGCCATACAGCTGGTTGGCGCGCAGTTCGCGGTCATAGTCCACGCCGCGATCGAGCGCGATGCGCTCTTCCCGATCAAGTTCTGCTTCAAATTCGCTGACGCGGCCCAGGCCGAAGCCGATCAGGCACTTCCAGCGGGGGTGCTTGGCGAGGCACAGGATGCGTTCACCCATACCGGAATCGCGCACCGCCTTGCGGAAGTCTGGCGGCAGCACAAAGCGGCCCTTCTCGCCAAGCAGCGAGAAGCCCTGTCCGCTATAGCTGATCGGCCGAACCGCCTCCACGCCACCTGCCCCACATGCCGGAAAATCCGGCGGTTAAAGCCCCCTCCGCACCGGCCGCCTTGGCGACAACCGGGACCCCGCATGGGGCGCGAAGGTAAACTTCTCTGTCGATGAAGAGATTTCTTAACCGCGACAGGGCGGGGATGGAAGGGTTTTTTGCGGGAAAACGCGGGATAACTCGTTAAAACATTGAATTTAGTAGGGTCAAATCAGCGGAGCACGCCGAAACCGATCATTTGTTTATGGTTTGTTCCCACTAAAATTCAGCGGTTTACCGTCGACTCGGGCCCTTGGACCGAACCGTTCCCGTGCTTTCCCCACTCCACCCGGGATCAGGGGGCTGGGAAAGCCTGGCTGAGCAGTGAGGCGAGCGCCCGAGTGCGTGATTGATCGGGATCCTGCGCGGACAGCACCTCAGCGTCCGCGAGGGCCAGCACATGGCCCTTCCCGATCTGGCAGGAGACAAGCAATCCCTCGCCGTCGGTATGACAGTTTCCGCCAGCGACCCGCCAGAAGCCCGGAAGGTTTACCGGCACGGCGGCATTGCCAAGCGCGACATGCCGCACCCCGCCGGGCTGCTGTTCATCGAACATCAGCTCCAGCCCCCAGCGGGCCAGGATCGGCGAGAGCAGGACGACATCCTGCGGGTGCCGCGGATCACCCAGGGCATAGGCCGATGGCTCGGTCAGCATCGGGTCGGCAAACAGCAGCAATTCGCCACCCCCGCGCACCCATCTGTCCAGCGCAAGATTTTCCGATGGGGCCAGGGGACGGGGCTGGGCCATTACCAGGCGCCGCAGCTTGGGGCCCAGGTCTTCTAGCCTATCTTGTGGCTTGATCACACCGACTTGCGCCAGCGCCTGCCGGACCCGGTGCGGTTGCCGCGCGGCAGCGAGCAAGTCGGGCAAGTCCCCACCCTCACCCCACATCACAGGCAGCGAGGTAAACAGGCCAATCGGCTCGACCGGCGGTTCAGGACTTGTCCTGAGAGTCCAGCCGGCCATGGCCAGCCCCGCCACGGCAAGCAGGGTGGCAATCAGGAACCTAGTTTTTCGGGGTAGCACCGGGGCTCGGTTTTGTCTCACGCGCAGCGGCGGGGACAACGCCGATATCGGCGAGCGGATCGCCCCGATCCTCTGCCTTGGCGGGGGCAGCTGCGGCCACGACACCTTCTGACGAACGTGCACGGTCATTGATGATATTGGCCAGGCCTACCAGCAGGACAATGGCCGCCAGACCAAACAATCCCGCCTGCAGGCGCTGGATCGCCTGGGTGCGCAGTTCACGGGCCGTGGGCGGCACGAAGTGCTGCGGGGCCGGACGCTGGTCCGGGCGATTTGGCTGAGATGCCATGATCGCAGTCTAGCCGATCACGCCAGCCAGGGGAAGACCGGGAGACCCTTCGCGCGCAGCCAATCCGCGTTGTAGAGCGAAGACAGGTAACGGAAGCCGGTATCGCAAAGGATCGTTGCGATCCGCACATCCTTGCGACCTTCGGCAACCAATTGCTGGCCCAGCGCGATTGCGCCGGCAACGTTGATGCCTGATGACAGGCCAAGGCAGAGCCCTTCCTCGCGCAGCAGACGGCTGACCCATTCGAGCCCTTCCTCGTCCGAGATGCGGAACTGGGTGTCGATCGGCGCGCCTTCCAGGTTTGCCGTGATCCGCCCCTGCCCGATCCCTTCGGCCACCGAGGTGCCTTCTGCCTTCAGTTCACCGCAGGCATAATAGCTGTACAGCGCCGCGCCGTGCGGATCGGTCAGGGCGATACGGACATTCTCGTCAAACGCCTTGAGCCCCAGCCCGACCCCGGCAATCGTTCCGCCCGTTCCGGCAGCACAGGTGAAACCATCAATCCGGCCATCGAGCTGCTGCCAGATTTCCGGTGCGGTGCTTTCGATATGGGCCTTGCGGTTGGCGACATTGTCAAACTGGTTGGCCCAGACCGCACCCTCGGTCTCCTCGGCCAGCCGGCGCGAGGTGTGGACGAAGTGCGCGGGATCGGCGAACTTGGTGGGCGGCACCAGCACCAGCTCGGCCCCCAGCGCGCGCAGGGTGTCCATCTTTTCCTTGGACTGGTTGTCCGGCATGACAATCACGGTCTTGTAACCGCGCGCATTGGCCACCAGCGCCAGGCCGATGCCGGTATTGCCGGCCGTCCCTTCGACCACGGTGCCGCCGGGCTTCAGCTCTCCCCGCGCTTCGGCATCGCGGACGATCCACAGCGCGGCTCGATCCTTTACCGAGGCGCCGGGGTTGGCAAATTCGCACTTGCCCCAGATCTCACAGCCAGCCGCCTCGCTTGGTCCCTGCAACAGGACAAGCGGGGTGTTGCCGATCAGGTCAAGCGTGTTGTTCTGTACGAGCGGCATTGTCATCGCCCGAGAGGTAAGGCTGCCGCGGGCCATGCGCAACGCATTTGCGCTTGGCCCGTTAGTAGCTCAATCTTCCGGCGCGATGGCAACCTTCAGGCCATCCAGTTCATCGGTCAGGTGGATCTGGCACGACAGGCGCGAGCTGGTGCTGCGGTGATCCGAGCTGTCGAGCAGGTCGTTCTCGTCCTCGCTCATCGCCGGCAGCTTGTCAGCCCAGGCAGCGTCGACATGGATATGACAGGTCGCGCAGGAGCAGCAGCCGCCGCACAGTGCCAGCAGCTCGTCAAAGCCGTTGTCGCGGATCGCTTCCATCACCGACAGGCCAGCCGCAGCATCGACCGTCTTTTCCTCACCAGCCCGATTGACCACTACCAGCTTCGGCATCGCTTCGTTCCTCTTGCTTGCACCCTATCGGCGCTTCGCCCGGGCTGCTAACCAAGGACCCAACCTTTGGCAAGCAGGACGATTTCCGGTGGGATTGACCGCAGAGCAATTGCAGCACGGCCTTGACAGTGTAGCCCGGATCGAACCGCGCTTCGCCAGCGCCTTGGCGCGGATCGGCTATCCCGAACCGCGGATCCGCTCACGCGGCTATGGCACCTTGATGCGCACCATCGTTGGCCAGCAGGTCAGCGTGGCCGCCGCCGCATCGATGTGGCGCAAGTTCGAGGCGCACCTCGGCCCGGACCTGCCGCCGGAGAAAGTGCTGGAATCCGATTTCGACACCCTGCGCGCTTGCGGCCTGTCCAAGCAGAAGCAGGGCTATATGCGTTCGCTCTGCGAGCTGGTGGTGAACGGCGCGCTCGATTTCGACGCCCTCCCCGCTGACGACGAGGCGGCGATCGCCCAGCTGA
>JBEEIN010000261.1:0-4424 GCA_041169825.1 Pseudomonadota bacterium | reverse complement strand
GGCAATTCCCGATCAATGGCGAGGGCCTGACAGCGACGAATTACGTCTTCGCCCAGGCGGCGGAGAACGCCACGGCCTTGACCGTGTAGGCAAACACCACGAACCTGGTTTCATCGATCATCACCGTGGTCAATATCAACTCGGCAAGCACACTGCCGAGCACGCCCCCGCCGTCGCCGTCGCCGCCGCCACCTCCCCCGTCGCCTCCGTCGCCCGCCAGCCCTCCGGCCAGCCCCCCTGCCGCGCCGGCAGGACCGGCTGCCGCCCCGGCCAGCAATCCGGTGGCACCAGCGCCGCAACCCGGTCCTGCAAGCGGCCCGACGCCGGATTCGCCTTTAAGCCAGCCTGGCCCCGGCCCTGGGCCCGGCCCCGCCG
Organism: Pseudomonadota bacterium; assembly: GCA_041169825.1. GTDB lineage: Bacteria > Pseudomonadota > Alphaproteobacteria > Sphingomonadales > Sphingomonadaceae > Novosphingobium. Next base: position 4,049 of record JBEEIN010000261.1, on the reverse strand, counting down.
CCGCGCCCGGACCCGGCCCCGCCGCCGCCACACTAGCGGCCAATGGCGCCGAACCGCCTGCTCCCGACCAGGACAGCGGGTCACCAGGCAATCAGGAACCCGCACCGGCTGCGCCCATAGTTCTCGCCGTGCTGCTGGAACCTGTCGAAACCTTGCCGCCATCGCCGGTTGCGGAAGAACCAACCGTGGCCCCCAGCGATCCCGAGGACAGTTCCGACCCGGTTCTGGCCGTGGTCGACAGCGGCGGCAGCGAAAGCGGCCAGGGCACGCCCGCGACAGGCGGGGAGATCGAACAGATGACCCCTGCCATCACGGTGATCAGGCAGCCGTCGTCCCAGCCCGTTCCAGGCGCGTCGAACACCATCACGTTCTCATTCTACGTGCCGCTGGCGCTCTGAACTCTCGCCGCAGGAACAATTCCGAAGCGGCAGATGACGGGGCAGACCGGTTGACCGGCCATCACTGGCGGAATTGCGCAGCACGCGCCGCAACACGCAGCGGCCGAGAAGAAGGCCGGCGGGCTAGCGGGCCGGCTTGTCGATATTGGCAATGAATTAGGGAAGCATCATGGCGGTGGGTGGTCGACCGGCATAGAACCTTCTCTGAGGTGTAATTTATTGATTTAAATGGTCCGTATTTTTTTGGTTCGGTCCCCTGTTGCTCTAGTGTTTGATGGGCAAATACCCCTTCACGCCTAATCATGTAGAAGACTGAGCGCTATGCCCGCCTTGCAGCCTAGCCATGAAAACTGCGGTCTCGATCAGCGATGTGCTGGATTGAGCGCTGGCGGCATGAACTGAAGGTCGGTGGCAGGTCGACGACGCTCTCTGCGGGAATTATAATTACGCTCTAAAGATATTTAGTGAATTATAATAATTATATAAAAATATCTTATAATATAATATTACTTTAAAAATATATAAACTCTATCGATAATATCCGAAAAATTTAATAATCTATTCAGAAAATTTTGCGCTTAGATAAATGTTGTATAATTTACTCAATGTTATGATATGGGTAGGGCAGTCGTGTGCTTGATGCGGTCAAGCACAACACTTGTTCGCACACTCGCGACATCACCATGCCCGAGAAGTTCAGTGTTCATCAGCTTTGAGTATGCTCGCAAATCCGGGACTACAATCCGAAGCAGGTAATCCAGATCTCCCGTTGTCGAAGCGCAAGAGAGTACCTCGTCCAGGGTGGTTATCCGCTCGTGGAACTTCCTGACGACATCTGGCGCGTAGGAACTGAGCGATACGGCCACATAGGCTTCGACCTGCACCCGTATTGCCCGGCACCGTTCAAAGGATGTCGAGTTGTGGCGTCAGGGTGGAATCAATCTCATCGCCAATTATGAGCCCAAAAGTCCGGCGGCCTACTTCGCGTCTGAACACGGCCCATCCTGCTGCGGGATGTCCGCCTCTGATGCGATGGTCGACGCTGGCTTTCAGCCGCGCGCAGAAGTGCTTTGAAGGTTTCCGTCCGACCCTATACGAGCACCGGATTGGTTACTGCAATCGCTTCAGTCTCAGCTTCCGCGCTCCGCGGCTTCGATTAAAGGCAGATCGCCAGGATACTGAATAACAATGAATTATCGCCATTCTTTCCATGCCGGCAATAGCGCGGATGTCGTGAAGCACGGCCTGCTGATCGCCCTTGTGCGCGCTTTGCAGCACAAGCAAAGCGCGCTGACCCTGATCGACACCCATGCCGGTTGCGGGCTGTACGACCTTGCCGGTGATGATGCCCAGCGCACTGGCGAAGCGACGCAAGGCGTGCTGCGGGCCTTTGCCGACCGGAACCCCTTGCTGGACGATTATCGTGCTGCCGTGCAGGCCGTGAATACCGGGGCCGATCCGCAGCTCTATCCCGGCTCTCCGCGGTTCCTGATAGAACTGTTGCGACCTCAGGATAGCCTGATCCTCAACGAGAAACATCCCGAGGACATTCATGCCCTGCGCATGGCAATGCGCGGCACCCCCTCCGCCGTTCACCAGCGCGACGCCTATGAGTTCTGGCTGGCGATGGTGCCACCGCGAACGCCGCGAGGCGTGGTCCTGGTCGACCCGCCGTACGAGCAGACCGACGAACGCACGCGCATCACCCAAACCCTCGCCGCAGCGCACCGCAAGTGGGCGCATGGCGTTACGGTGATCTGGTATCCGTTGAAAGACCGAGCCCCGCATGTGCGGTGGAAAGAGCAATTACGCCGGCTCGGCGTCCCGAAACTGCTGTGCGTGGAGCATTGGCTCTACGACAGCGATCAGCCCGGCATCTATAACGGCGCGGGCCTTTTTATCGTCAACCCGCCCTACGCCTTCACGCAGACGCTGCCGCCTCTGCTGGAAGCCCTGCGTGCTGCGCTGGCGCCCGAGGGGCATAGGGGCGAGATCACAGCCGATTGGCTGAACGATTGAAATAAACCCTCATCGCCACTTTCTCTCAGGGGAGGAATGGCCACCCAGCAGGCCTGCCCCAGCAAGGTGGCCTGGGACTAGTTGCCATCAGCATCGACTTCGAAAACCATCGGCTTTCCGCGCGAAGAAGGCTCCCAGCCAGCTTGTAATGCTGCCTGAATACCCCTGATGACAATTGCGTCGCCGATCTGGAGGCGGCCCCGTGGCATACCTTTCATCAAGCGTTTCGGCGCGGGGAATTCCAGCAACGCTCCGCGTTGCGTGTCCTTGCGCAGCAAAGCGACGGTCATGCCTTTCCAGCCTTCGCGCTCGCTCCACTGCGGCTCGCTGCGCAGCTCCCACTCATATTGAAACCCGCCGACGTCGACGGTACCAGAAAGCTTGTGGATCTTGGTCATGCTGAGATCCCTAGCAGGTCTGCAACGACAAACCACCGGCCGGCTGCGGCTTGGCGAATTTGGCCTGAACGGTCGTAGGCTTCAGGGCTCGCCAATCAGCTTTCAACGATTGGTTTGTTGCGATAGCAGCTCATTGTCTGCCAGACCGCCTTTGACCTCTGGGCGATGCTTGCCACCCTGATAGACCCGTTCCCAATCGATTGGGACGAGCAAAGATTGGATGAGAGATTCTCCCGATCATGATCGGACCAATTTCCAACCCGAAGCCGTTATTCTCAAAATATCAATCTATCGCAGTTAATTACCTGCTCTGAACCGGGGCCTGTTTGGGTAACAGCTTTGGAGAAAATCGGGCTTAGGAGAATACATTTTGCCGAGCCAGCCCGAGGCGAGGTGAACAGATCACCGCCATAACCCTTGAATACAACAGGATTTTTGGGCGCCGCCCCAGAAAGAGAATACTTTCATAGGGTTAAATGGCGGAGAGGGTGGGATTCGAACCCACGGTACGGTTACCCGTACACCGCATTTCGAGTGCGGCGCATTCGACCTCTCTGCCACCTCTCCGTGAGATGCTGATCGCAACCGGGCTGGCCCGGTCGGTCGAAGAGCCGCGCGGTTAGCTCATGCCGGCGGGCTTGCCAAGGGGCAACTTGTGCAAAATGCCGTCTTTCGCGCGGGTGGCGGCTTGTTTCGCACCCGCACAAAACCTATATGCATGATCATGGACCGTGCGAGCTTCTTTTCGCCGCAGGCCGGCCGGCTGGTCGATGCCCCCCGCTCTTCCCGTGCCCGCTTCGCCATTGGCGATGTCGTGCGCCACCGGCATTTCGATTTTCGCGGCGTCGTGTTCGATATCGACCCGGTCTTCGCCAACAGCGAGGACTGGTACGAATCCATCCCGGCCGAAGTCCGCCCGTCCCGCGAACAGCCGTTCTACCACCTGCTGGCCGAAAACGGCGACAGCACCTATGTCGCCTATGTCAGCCAGCAGAACCTGGAAGCCGATTCGGAAAGCGGGCCGGTGGACCATCCCGGGGTGGGCGAGATGTTCGACAGGTTCGAGGATGGTCGCTATCGCCTGCGGCGCGGCCTGAAGCACTAGGCCCCGGTTTCCTCAGCTCTTCAGCTTCCAGCCCGATCGCAGCACGGCATAGGTACCTATGGCCAGTGCGAGGTTGACCATCCCCAGGCCCAGCGCGCCGTGCAGCACGGCCATGTTGGTGCTGCCGAT
>JBEEIN010000260.1:0-11605 GCA_041169825.1 Pseudomonadota bacterium | reverse complement strand
TCAGCGGGACCAGGTCGGCAAAGGCTGCCTCGGCCTTTGGCCCCGGCAGCTCGGTGCGACAGTAGATGCCACCGAAATAGTGATCGGCATCGGTGCCGACATAGGCCAGCGCCGGCCCCTTGGCCAAATTGTAGGCCGTCAGGTGATCTTGCCAGCGGGGAGCAAAGCCGGGAAAGGAATCCTTGGTCCCGGTAACGACCAGCATGGGCTTGTCCGCGATCGCCACGGGCAGGCCTGGCAATGGCCCCGGTGGCGAGAGCGCGATGACCGAACGCAGCCCCGGATCGTTCCAGAGGATCGCGATCAGCCCGCCAAAGCTGTGACCTGCAGCGTATAGCGGAGCACGGCCAACCCGCACCCCCATTCGCTGCGCCAGGCTCGGCAGCCTGGCTCGGACCAGAGCCATATCGGCCATGCGCCAGGGCAGCTGCTCAGCCTGCTGCGGCTTGGTTCCGGTCCAGTCGGTGCTGTCGCCATGCAGCGGCGCAACGACGAAATAACCGGCATCGGCCCAACGCTCGGTCAGCCTAGTGTACTTGGCCGGGCTGGACAGTGCCCCGTGGGAAAAGAACACCACGCCGCGCAAGTGCCCCGCTGGCTTGACCAGCGTGACCGGGATCGTCCGTCCCGCGCCATTGTCCAGCTGCACCACCTCGCTCTGCGGGCGGGCGAGAACCGGGGTCGAGAGCAGCGCCAGCAGCGCGCCAAGCAGGGTGACTATCCTCATCCGGCCTGCATAGCGCGACCAGCGCGTGCTGGCACCAGGTCCCGGCAATTGCTCGACAACCGGATAATGCACAGGCAAGTTGTGCGTCTGACTGAACGCGGGGGCATGTAAGACCAATGCTGCGCCATATCGTCTCGGGCCTTGGCCTGCTGCTCGTACCCATCGCGGTTTTCGCCGCCCCCAGCCCACGCGCCACGGCCAATATGGCCAAGGTGATGGGCAAGCCGATTACCCAGGTTGATCAGCTAACTCCCGCCGAAGCGGTGCGAGGCTGCCCCGGCGCACCGCTGACCAAAGCGCCGGGCAACGCGCTGGCCACCGGCACGTTTGAGGCGATGAAACAATGGTCTGATCAGCACGGCGGTGTGGGTCTGGTGGTGCTGGTGAACGGCCGATTGGTGGGCGAAAGCTATGCCGCCGGCATTACCGGGGCCACGCCGATCCAGACCAATTCGATGCACAAGTCGATCGTCGCGATGATGCTGGGTGCAGCGATTGCCGATGGCCTGATCAAGTCGATCGATGATCCGGTTGGGCGCTACATTCCAGAATGGCAAGACGATCCGCGCGGCAGGATCACCCTGCGGCAGCTGCTATCGATGGCCAGCGGGCTGAAGAACCCGTCCCTCGCCAAGGGGGAGCCCGCCGCTGTCGAGCTGATGCTGGGTAACGTCAGCGAAGCGGCGCTGTCCCTGCCGATCGAAGGTCCGGCTGGCATGTTCAACTACAACAACGCCAACCTGCAGCTGGCCGGCACGGCGCTGGCCAATGCGGTCGAGCGGGCTGGCCGGGGGCGCTATGCCGAATACCTGTCAAAGCGGCTGTGGTGCCCGCTCGGCAATGGAACCGCCAGCCTGTGGCTTGAAGCGGAGGGTGGCCAGCCGCGCTACTACGCCTATCTTAATGCCGGGCTGAGCGACTGGGCCCGCATCGGCGAACTGATCCGGCAAAAGGGCAAGTGGCGTGGCAAGCAGGTCCTGCCCGCAAAGTGGCTTGCGGCAATCACCGCGCCTTCATCCGGGAATCCTGGGTACGGCATGGGGATCTGGCGTGGCTCACCCTATGTGCAGGATCGGCATTACTCGAAGGAAACACCGATCACCGTGCCGCAGGCCGAGCCCTTTCTGGCCGATGATGTGGTCTATTTTGACGGGTTTGGCGGGCAGCGGGTCTATATCGTGCCCTCCGCCGGGCTGGTCATTGCCCGCGCCGGCACACCCGGTCCGGGTTGGGACGAAGGCGTACTGGTCAACCTTGCGCTGAAGGGATTGCGGAAATGAGCCTGACCCCGTTCCGCCATGTCCTGGTCGGGCTGGCGCTTTGCACCACATCGCTTGCCCTTGCCGATGATGCCGCGATCTACAAAGAGCGGTGGGACGCTTTTCTCAAGGCGCCGGGGCAGGTTTCGTTCGGCCCGCTCGAAACGGTCGAAGGGGCTTCTGCCAAAGGGCTGCCATGTTCGGCCAAGCCCGGCATCGCCGCTGCCGCCCTTGCCGAAGCCGATGCCTATGCTGCTGCCAACAAGTCATCGACCTTGATCGTGTGGCGCAAGGGCAAGATCGAATATGCCCGCTATTACGGCGATCGGAATGCCGACAGCCTGCTGGTTTCCAAATCGATGGCCAAGCCGATAACGGCCATCGCGGTCGGGCGGGCGATCAAGCTGGGCTATATCAAGTCGCTTGATCAATCGCTGGCCGATTTCATTCCCGAATGGCGCGATACGCCCAAGGCGGCGATCAAGCTGCGCTACCTGCTCGATATGCGGTCTGGCATGCTCGAACAGGGCTTCAGCCCCGATCCGGATCATCCGCTTAACCGGGCCTATCTGGATACCGATCACGGCCACCAGATCATCCATAACTACCCGCTCGTGACCACCCCGGGCAGCGCCTATGGCTATGCCAACGTCCCCAGCGAGCTGGTTGCCGTGGTGATCGAACGCGCCACTGGCATGCGCTATGCAAAGTTCGTTGGGGATCAGGTTCTGAAGCCGATTGGTGCCCGCGGTGGCAAGGTCTGGGTGGACCGTGAGGGTGGGCTTGCCCACTCCGGCTGCTGCATGCACCTGCCGGCGGAAAGCTGGCTTCGCCTGGGGCTACTGCTGCTGAAAGACGGAAAGATTGGCAGCCAGCAGCTTCTGCCCAAAGGCTATGTCAGCGAAATGCGGCGCGGCACGGCCCAAAACCCGCACTTCGGGCTGGGCATCTGGATTGGCAGCCCGTGGCAGGAACGGCGTGGCTTTGGCGCACCGGGCCGGCCGGGGCCACAGGTGCTGCACAGTGAGCCCTATCTCGATCCGGACCTGTTCCTGTTCGATGGGAACAGCAATCAGGTACTTTACCTTTCACCTAAATATGATCTGGCGATCCTGCGCATGGGGGATACCCCACCGGCCCAACCGGAATGGGACAACGCCCGCCTGCCCAACCTGATCATGCGGGCGATCAAGTAACGTTTGCAGGCCCGGAGCGCTTACTGGTCTTGGGGGGCGGGGACGGTGTCGATCGCCCCGGGCATCGTATCCCGTTTCAGCATGTTGATCACCGCGCGGCGCACCTTTGGATCGGTGACCGGACCGGACGAAATGACCATGGTCGTGCCGGGGGCAAACTTGTCCGGATCGGCCAGCAGCCGGTCGAGCGTGGCATCATCCCACACCGCGTCGCGCTTTGCCGCCAGCGCGGGCGAGTAATGAAAATTCGGGACCGAGGCGATGCGCTGGCCAAAAATGGCATAGAGGTTAGGCCCGGCCTTGGTCTTGTCGCCCTTTTTGAACGTGTGGCAGAACCCGCACCACTTGTAGGTCTGGCTGGCCACCGTGCGCTCATAGTCGGTCTCGGCCCAGGCCTTCACCCGAACCACCGGCGCGGCATAGGACGTTGCGCCTGCGGGCCCGGCAATGGCATCGCCGGTGGGCCACGGCGCCACGCGGAACATGGCATAGGGTCCGTATGATCCCAGCACGACAAGGCCCGTCACCACGACCGCAGCCGCCAAGCGGCCCTTGCCGGCCGGTTCGACAGCGCCGTCATTGGGTTTGCGCCAGCGCGCAATCAGGGCACCAATCGCCCAGACCACCACGAAGATCGCCACATAGCGCGCAACGGCGGCCGGCCCGGGTGCGCTCGACTTGAAGGTGGCCATGGCATAGCTGGTGGTTCCCAGCGCCAGCCAGGCCTGCAGGCCATAGCCCGGCGGAAAGGCCGTCAGCAGCCCCTTGCCATAGCGCAACCAGGCATAGGCGGCGGTCAGCAAAGTGGCGAGGTTCAGCAGCATGACCATGAACCCGGCGCCGGAATGGAAATAGCCGGCAAACAGCCAGAGCCGGTAGCTTTCGGGTAGCAGGACCGGAACCTGGAACAACGGCCCCACCGAAACCAGCGTGCCGCCGCCCCAGGCGAATAGCGCACCAAAGATCGGCATGGCCAAGATCAGCAGATAGCTCGCCAGCGCCAGGGTCCGGCCCCAGTTGAACAGGCCGGGGCGCAGGCCATGCGCCGGGGCCATGCCACGCTCGTCCCGCCACCACAGCCGCAGGCGCCAGATCACCAAGGCAAACAGGGTCAGCCCCACCAGCACGTGCCAGTTGCGCAGATCTTCGCGCAGCGGCAGCGTCTTGTCAGTGCGCGGCAGGGCAATCGTCAGCAGCGACTGGACCAGTCCGACCAGTGCCAGCGCCCAGCCGGCGCGCTTGGCGCTTACCGAATAGGTCTTGCCCCCCTCACCCATGCCTAATGCTCCTCAAGCAAGCGACCAACGCCGCTGATCCTGTCGGTAATTCCGATTGCCCGCAAGGCGTGCCAATAGGTTGCCGTGTTGATCGCGATCACCGGCTTGCCCAGTTCGCGTTCCTTGTCGGCCGCCAACTGGACCATCGACAGGTTCGTGCCAACCTGCACGATGGCATCAACATCCGGCCCGTCGAGATAGGCGATCACTTCGGTCAGCCGCTCGGGCGTGACCTTGGCGATATCGGTCCAGCACTTGCACTCCAGCGGCACGTCGCGGACCGTTTCGAACCCGCTTTCGGCCAGGTAACGCCGCACTTCGGCATTCGCGACCGGGTAATAGGGCGAGACGAAACTGACCCGCTTGATCCCGCCAAAGGCATTGAGCGCGGCGACGGTCGATTCCGAACCTGTTGAGGCGCCAACGCCGGCCAAGGCTTCAACCTCAGCCTTGAACTTCGCGCCTCCCGCAACCCCGCCGTAAAAGGTGATCGCCGACATCCCCAGGACCAGATAGTCTGGCTTGCAGGTCATCGTTTCGCGCACCGCGGCCATCGTGTTTTCGGAGATCGCGGTTGTCCCGGCGAGGAAATCCTCGTTCGAAAGGGCAACCGGATCGGTCACGAAAATGCCACGATAATGGTTGGTCACCCCCACCGGGCGCATCCGCTCCATATCGGGCTGGACCACGGTATTGGTCGACGGGCCGATCACGCCCATTACCGCGCGATAGCCTTGAACATCGGTCATAATGAAACTGCCTTAGCTACTGGATGGCCGCAGCCTGCTCGAGGCTTTCGAACATCGCTTGTCGCAGGAGGTAGGCGCGGCGCTGCTGATCATCCTGCTTGATCGTCAGCATCTCCCGCCGCCGGCGCTCGTGCGCCTGGTCGGACCCGCCCTGGATGAATTCCATGTTCTTGATGGTCTGCGCCTGGGTGAAAGCGTGCGTCACCATGCGGCGCTGGCGATCATAGAGCGCGAGGCTGCCGTTCGGCTTGCCCGCCTTGATCGCCGGCAGCAGCTTTTCGGCCAGGTTAAAGGCATCGTGGACGCCTGAATTCATCCCGAACCCGCCCAGCGGATTGTTAAGGTGACAGGCATCGCCAATCAGCATGACCCGCCCGTCGAGGAAGCTCTTCGCGACCCGCTGATGAACCCGATAAACCGTGCGGTGATAGGTTTCCACCGCAGCACCATCGCCGGTCAGCCGGTCAAATACGGCGTTCTTGGTCGCGTCCGATCGCAGCTCATCCTCGGTCGCCTCGGGCGCGGCAGGCAGCAGCACGCGCCACAGCTTCGGCACACGCAGCAGGACCAGCCATTCCTCTGGATCGGAGACATAGTTCACATAGGCCAGGTTGGGCAGGTAATCGCCCAACTCGGTTTCGGTCGAAAGGCAAAGGAACTTCTCGGGATAGGTAAACCCGTCGAACTCCGTCCCCAGCCACTTGCGCACCAGGCTGTTCGCGCCATCGGCGCCGATCAGCCAGTCCGCCCGAAAGTGTTGCACGGCAAAAGGCGTTTCTGCCGCGATCGAGACGCCGTGCTCATCCTGGTCGAACGAGAGCAGGCGATGCCCGAACCGGACCGAGGCGTTCGGATACTGCTCCAGCCCCGAGGCCAATGCGCGGCTTAGGTGGTACTGTTCACACTGGATGCGGAAGGGATAGCGCGTCCGGTCGGCGATCTCGGACAGGTCAAAATCGATGACCTCGCCCGAGCGGCGGTCGCGCCAGTGATAGACCGGCGCCTTCAGCCCGCGGTCCAGCAGCATTGCGGTGATCCCGATTTCATCGAGCATTTCCAGCGTCGGTGGATGAAACGTCGATGCCCGCATGTCCTGCGCGCAGTCCTCACCCGCCTCCAGCACGATCACGTCAACGCCGGCGCGAGCCAGCAGCGTGGCCATGACGGTGCCGACGGGGCCCGCCCCGGCGATCATGACCTGGCATCGCTCCACGCTTGCCATATACCTGCCAACTCCAGCGAAAGTCCGTTCTTGGCCCCTCCTATGGGCGCTCAATTCGTGGCGAGATCGGCAAAGGCGAAATGTATCCGTCTGGCGAAGAGCGCCCCCGGCTGGCATGAAACAACCTGCGCGACGCGCGAAGGGAATGCCGGTCTCGGCCAGGGAGAGGTTTATGGAATACGATTATGTGCCAATCAGCCAGCGCCAGCCGCTGCACTGGCCCAATGGCGCGCGCGTCGCGCTGATCCTGACCTTCAACCTCGAAACCTGGGACCTGACCAAGGACACCGACAAGCCCTATTACGCCGGCGGGCCGGCTATTCTGCCCGATGTGTTGCCGGGCAACGTGCCCGACTTCCCGAATTATACCTGGCGCGAATATGGCCAGCGCGTTGGCATTTGGCGGCTTTATGACCTGTTCGATGAACTGGGCGCAAAGGCCAGCTGCACGACCAACGCCGTCACCTTCGAACGCCGCGCGGCGATGGTCGATGCCTGCCTTGAACGCGGGTGGGAACTGCTGGCGCACAACTGGGAACAGGGCGAGCTGCTGAGCAACTTTGCCCACCAGCCAGACAAGGAGCGCGAGATCGTGCTGCGCACCCTGGCACAGTATGAGAAGTACACCGGGCGCAAGGCCCAGGGCTGGCTCTCATCCAGCCTGCGCGGCACGCTGCAGACCGCCGATATCCTCGCCGAATATGGCTGCAAGTTCTACTGCGACATCATGAACGATGATCAGCCCTATCTGCTGCGCACACCGCACGGGCCGATCGTCGCGACCCCCTATTCGAACGAGATCAACGACTTCACCTTTATCACCCGCAAGAACTTCACCACCGACCAGTTCCGCGATGCGCTGATCGAGGAACTGGACGTGCTGTATGCCGAGGGGGCGAAGACTGGCCGGATCATGAATGTTGGCCTCCACCCGCATGTCTCCGGCCGCGCTCACCGGATCAGGGCAATCCGCGAATTCATCCAGCACGCCCAATCGCTGCCAGGCGTCTGGTGGGCCACGCGTGAGGAGATTGCCGACTGGTATCTGGCCAATCACGAAAGCCACATTCCCGGCCAGCTCAAGGTCTGATGACGCGCCACGCCGCCCTGGCTGCTGCCGTTCCGGGCTATACCCGTGGTGATGTGCTGTCGCTGCCGGGGGTATGGGATGGCCTTTCGATCCGACTGGTTGAGCAGGCTGGCTTTCCGGCGGCGTTCCTGTCTGGCGGTGCTCTGTCGATGGCCCGTCACGGTCGGCGCGACATGGGACTGGTTACCCTGAGCGAGCTGGCCCAGGCCGTGCAGCTGATCCGCGAGGTTTCGGACCTGCCGCTGTTCGTCGACGCCGATACCGGCTTTGGCAACGAGGATAATGCGGTCCGCACGATCCGTGTGCTGGAGGCTGCGGGCGCCACGGCGATCCAGCTGGAAGACCAGGTCTTTCCCAAGCGCTGCGGGTTCCTGGCGGGCAAGGCGGTGATCCCGGCGGTGGACTACATCGGCAAACTCAAGGCCGTGCTCGATGCACGCCGCGGCAATACGCTGGTGATCGCCCGCACCGATTCGCGCAGCATCGAAGGTTTTGCTGCCGCGCTTGATCGCGCCTGCGCCTATGCCGAGGCCGGTGCCGACCTGATTTTCCTGGAAGGCCCCGAAAGCGCCGGAGAGATGGCTGCAATCGCCGCCGCCCTGCCCGATGTTCCGCTGGTCCATAACCTGGTTGAAGGCGGGATCAGCCCGGTAACGACCGCCGCTGAACTTGAAGCGCTGGACTATGCCGTCGCGCTCCACCCGCTGGTCCTGTTGCATGGCTTTATCCGCCAGGGGCCGGCGCACCTCGCCACTTTGCGGCACACCGGCTCGACCGACAGCTTGCGCGGCGAATTGGCAAATCTTCAGGAATTCAATGCCCTGCTGATGCAGGAGCCTTCACCCCAATAAAGTTGTCTGGACAACTTTGCATCGTGCGGCAAAGATGCACGCGAACAGGAGCCCTGCCATGACTATCCCCGTCCGCAATCCCCGCACTGGCGAATTCGACTATGCGATCGAGGCCGTTCCGGCTTCGGAAATAGCGGCGATTGCCCAACGCCTGCGCACCGCCCAACCCGCATGGCTGGCCGCTGGCGCCGATGCCCGGGCCCAAACCCTGCGGCAATGGGCCGATGTGATCGAAGCGCGGGCGGGCGATCTGGTGGCCAAGCTGAGCGTCGACACCGGCCGCACCGCCATTGCCAATATCGAAGTGCTAAGCGTGGCCGGCACCCTGCGGCGCTGGGCCGAACGCGGCCCCGGCATGATCGCCAAGCTTGACCTTAAGGACGAGCCCAGCGCCACGCCCGGTGTCACGATCAGCAACCGGCACGTTCCCTATCAGCTGCTGGGCGTGATCGCGCCCTGGAACTTCCCGCTCCTGCTGGCGCTGATCGATGCGATCCCGGCCCTGCTGGCGGGCTGCGCCGCACTGATCAAGCCGAGCGAGATCACGCCGCGCTTTATCCCCGTGCTACGTGAAACCATTGCCGCCGTGCCCGAACTGGCCAAGGTCCTGACAATCGTTGAGGGGGATGCCGAAACCGGCCGGGCGATCGTTGGCAATGTCGATTACGTGTGCTTCACCGGTTCGGTCGCCACCGGCCGCAAGGTCGCTGAGGCTGCAGGGATCGCCTTTATCCCCGCGAACCTGGAACTGGGCGGCAAGGATCCGATGATCGTTCTGCCATCGGCCGATCCGGTCAAGGCCGCCACGATTGCGCTGCGCTCAAGCGTGGCCGCCAACGGGCAGGCCTGCCAGTCGATCGAGCGGCTCTATGTCCACCGCAGTCACGCTGAAGCCTTCCTGACCGCCCTGGTCGATCAGGCCAAGGCGGTCGAGTTCAACTATCCCGACATCGGCAAGGGCCACATCGGCCCGTTCATCTTCCCGCCCCAGGCCGACAAGGTGCAGGCACAGATCGATGCGGCCGTGGCCCAGGGTGCAAAGGTGCTGCACGGCGGCCAGGTTGAGACGCTGGGCGGCGGCAAGTACCTGCGGCCGACAATCCTGACCGATGTTACGCCCGACATGGCGATCATCGCCGAGGAAACATTTGGCCCGGTCATTCCGGTGACCATTTACGACGATGTCGAGGACGCGATCCGCCTTGCCAATGATACGGTCTATGGCCTTTCCGCCGCCGTGATCGGCGATCCGGTCGAGGCTGAAAAGGTGGGCGAACGACTGGAAGCCGGCGCAATCTCGATCAATGACGGGTCGATGACGGCTGGCGTCTGGGACGCTGAAAACTGTTCGTTCAAGCTCTCGGGCATGGGGCCCAGCCGCATGGGCGATGCGGGGCTTTACCGCTATTTCCGCGTCAAGGCGATTATCCGCCAAAACGGGGAAGCTGCCCCAATTGCCGCATATGCGGAACAGCCGCCACTCAGCTAAGGCAGTCCCATGCCGAAACGAGAATCGCGGGCCGAACTGGTCCGCACGCTGGAAACCATCGATCAGCGGCTGCGCTGGCTGTCCGCCTGGATCATCCACAATGCCAACCACCTGCGCGAGAGCCGCGACGGGCTGAAGGTTGGCGGGCATCAGGCCAGCTGCGCCTCGATGACCGCGATCATGTCCGCGCTCTATTTCCATGCGCTGCGCCCGCAGGACAAGGTGGCGGTAAAGCCCCACGCCGGGCCAGTGCTGCACGCGATCCACTACCTGCTGGGCAACCAGACCCTTGAGCAGCTCAAGGCCTTTCGCGGCCTTGGCGGTGCGCAAAGCTATCCCAGCCGGACCAAGGACAAGGTGCCGGTCGATTTCTCAACCGGATCGGTGGGCCTGGGCGTCGCAGTCACCGCCTTTGCCAGCCTGGTGCAGGATTACCTGATCGCCCACGGCCAGATGCCTGAGGGCGAAGCCGGGCGGATGATTGCCCTGATGGGCGATGCCGAACTGGACGAGGGCAATATCTATGAGTGCCTGATCGAAGGCTACAAGCACGACATCCGCAATTGCTGGTGGATCGTCGATTACAACCGCCAGTCGCTGGATAGCACGACGGCGGACCGCATGTTCCGCCGGTTCGATGACATCTTCGAAACCTGCGGCTGGCGTGTGGTCACGATCAAGCATGGCAAGCTGCAACGCGAGGTGTTCAAGCGCCCGGGCGGCAAGGCGATCGACAAATGGATCGATGACTGCCCCAACGCCGAATACGCCGCCCTTACCTATCAGGGCGGCGCGGCGTGGCGGGCGCGGCTCTGTGCCGACCTCGCCGGGGATCAGGCTGCGCTCGATCTGATCGCCAGCTTCGATGATGATGGTCTGTCACGGCTGATGCTCAATCTGGGCGGGCACTGTGTCGAAACGCTGATCGATGCCTTTGATCGGGCGCAGGATGACGTGCCGACCCTGTTTATCGCCTATACCGTCAAGGGTTACGGCCTGCCGTTTCAGGGCCACAAGGATAATCACGCCGGGCTGATGAACCCAACCCAGATGACCGATTATCGGGCCAGCCTGGGCATTGTCGAAGGTACGGAGTGGGAGCCCTTTTCCGGCCTGGGAGACAACAGCGCCGCCGCGCTCAAGGCCTTCCTTGAACCGTTCCGCACCAAGTTGACGCATCCGGCCCGCAGTGCACCGGCCATACCCGTACCCGATCGCCTGCCAGTGCCCGATGGCGCGGAACAGTCGACCCAGGCTGCCTTCGGGCGGATCCTGCTCGATCTCGCGAAGTCGGGCCATCCGCTGGCGGACCGGATCGTTACGACCTCACCCGACGTGACCGTTTCCACCAATCTGGGCGCCTTCGTGAACCAGCGCGGGCTGTTCCGACGGCAGGAATTGAAGGACGTCTTCGCTGGTCACAAAATTCCCAGCCCCCAGAAATGGGCTGGGCACGAAGCCGGCCAGCACATCGAATTGGGGATCGCCGAAAACAACCTGTTCCTGATGCTCGCCGCGCTCGGCCTGTCCGCGCCGCTGTTCGGAGAGCGGCTGCTGCCGGTGGGCACGGTCTATGACCCATTCATTTCGCGCGGGCTCGATGCGCTGAACTATGCCTGTTACCAGGACGCGCGCTTCCTGCTGGTGGCCACACCTTCGGGGCTGACCCTGGGGCCAGAGGGCGGCGCCCACCAATCGATCAACACGCCGCTGATCGGGATGGGGCAGCCGGGGCTGACGCATTA
>JBEEIN010000259.1:0-2750 GCA_041169825.1 Pseudomonadota bacterium | reverse complement strand
GAAGTTGATCGCGCCCATGATCGAGCTTGCGCCCGCAAGGTGGAGCGAGAAAATCGCCATATCGACCGACGGGCCTTGCGCGCCATAGGTCGACAACGGGGCATATACGGTCCAACCAGTACCCGCGCCAAGCCCTGTCCCGCCGGGCACGAAAGCCGAGCCGAGCAGGAGCAGGAACGAAGGGACGAGCAGCCAGAACGAGATATTGTTCATGCGCGGGAACGCCATGTCTGGCGCACCAATCATGATCGGGACGAACCAGTTGCCAAACCCGCCGATCACGGCCGGCATGACCATGAAGAACACCATGATGAGGCCGTGCGCCGTAATGAGCACGTTCCACATATGATAAGCTTGGTCGATGCTGGCGCCTTGGCCTTCAAGCATCGCAGCCCAAGTGGTCAAATATTGGATACCCGGCTGGGCGAGCTCGGCGCGCATCAGGCCCGAAATCGCACCCCCGATGATCCCCGCGATAATCGCGAAGATCAGATAGAGCGTACCGATATCCTTGTGGTTGGTTGACATGAACCAGCGGGCGAAGAAGCCCATCTGGTGGTCGTCGTGATCATGCGCGTGATCATGCGTTGCAGCAATAGTCGTCATGGTCATTAAGCCTTGGTGTTGGCTGCAGGTGCAGCCGGGGCAGTTTCATTGGCGCCTTCCATCGCTGCCGGAGCAGCAACAGGGGCGGCAGCGGGAACAGCGGCAGGCGCCGGCGCGGCAACGGGTTCAGAACCCGGCATCTTGCCGCCCTTCGACGCGACCCAGCGGGCAAAGTTCTCCTTCGACACCACTTCGACCGCAATCGGCATAAAGGCATGCCGCGCGCCACAGAGTTCTGAACACTGGCCGTAATAGAGGCCTTCCTTTTCGACCTTGAACGTTACTTCGTTCAGGCGACCAGGAACGGCATCCATTTTCGTCCAGAAAGCCGGGACAGCGAAGGAGTGAATCACGTCTTCCGAGGTCACGATCGCTTTAATCTCAGTGCCGACAGGCACAACGAGCCGATTGTCCACAGCCAGAAGGCGGGGCTCACCACGCTTAGCAGCTTCAGCATCCGGCAGCATGTTGGATACGATTTCGAAATCGCCATGATCAGGATATTGGTAGGACCAATACCATTGGTGGCCGATAACCTTGATCGTGACCGCATCCTTGCCGGCAGGCTTATATTGCGCGGCCAACAGGCTGATGGACGGGACCGCCACAGCGACAAGGATCAACACCGGAACCAAGGTCCACACCACCTCGATGAACGTGTTGTGGCTGGTTTTTGAGGCGACCGGGTTCGCGGAGCGACGGAAGCGCACCATGACAAACAGCATCAGGCCCAAAACAAAGAGCGAGATGACCGTGATGATCGGCAGCAAGATGCCGTCGTGAAAGAAGCGCGCGCGCTCGCCATTAACGGTGACCTGGGGTTGGATCCCGATTTTGCCCTGAACTGGCTGCCCAATGCCCGGAATGGGCTTGAGCTCAGCAGGTGCTTCCGGTTTGGCTTGTTCAGCCGCAGGCGCAGCGACAGCGTCCGCTTTGGGAGCGGGCGCGGCGGCGACCGATGCAGGCGCTGCGGCGGCGGGCGCCGGAGCAGCCGGGGTTGCTTGCGCCATCGCAGCTGCCGGTGCGAGCACCAATCCAATTGCGAGCAGGGCAGATCTCAGCTTCATCATTACCTGTTTGTCCATGTTGACGCCCGGAAAACCGGGCAAAAATAGGCCCCTGGAGCCATCCGAAACAGACGGTCCGGGCTGGCCTATACGCGGCAAAGTCCAGAGGCTCAAGGGATTCACACGCCATTTTTTGCGTAGGATTGCAGCAGCCGTCCAGCCACCTTAAGGGACAGGTTCATCCATCTTCTTGCAGACCGACCGGGGAAATCATGACCGACGACGACATCCTTCAGGAATTTCGCAGCGCCGAGGCCCTGCTTGAAGGACATTTCATTCTGTCTTCCGGCCTTAGAAGCCCTCGATATTTGCAGTGTGCGCGTGTACTGATGAACCCGGCGCGCGCAGCGCGGTTGGCCGAAGCGCTGGCAAACAAACTGCCCGAGGACATTCGCAGGGCCATTGACGTGGTCGTGTCACCCGCGATGGGCGGAATCATCATCGGCCATGAAATGGGCCGCGCGCTGGGCAAGGATGCCCTCTTCCTTGAGCGCCCCGATGGTGTTTTCGGCCTGCGCCGCGGTTTCCGCTTAGAGCCGGGCCAGAAGGTACTGATGGTTGAAGACGTGGTCACGACCGGCCTATCCTCTCGCGAAGCCATTGAGGCTGTTGCGCGCGAGGGCGGCGAAGTGATCGCTGAAGCATCGCTTGTCGACCGTTCCAATGGCGCTGCTGATCTGGGCGTGCCCTTTTTCCCCCTGATCAGGCTGGATGTGCCAACCTATGAAGCCGACAAGCTGCCGCCTGAACTGGCCGCAATCCCCGCAATCAAGCCCGGCAGCCGAAAGGAAGCCGCGTGACAGGGCATCTTCGCCTCGGGGTTAATATCGACCATGTGGCCACCATCCGCAATGCGCGCGGCGGCGACCATCCCGACCCTTGGCGTGCTGTACAAATTGTCGAACAAGCTGGCGGCGATGGCATTACCATCCATCTGCGTGAAGATCGGCGCCACATTCGTGATGCCGATCTGGATGCCGTGATCCAGCGGACACGGCTACCCGTGAACCTTGAAATGGCAGCGACCGAAGAAATGCTGGAGATCGCGCTCCGCCATCGGCCGCACGCTGCCTGCAT
>JBEEIN010000258.1:0-3171 GCA_041169825.1 Pseudomonadota bacterium | reverse complement strand
CGGGACATTGTGGATCATTGGGCCGACGCGGCGCTGGAACTGCGTGAGCAAGACCTCAAGCTGATGCAGCGCCTGGCCGGGGCGCAATCGCGCCTGCCGCGGGCCGCCGCCTAGCGCGAATCCACCAGAACGACTTCGCAATCGCTTAAGGCTTCGACCGTGACGCTGGTTTCACCAGTGATGGCCACGCCATCGCGGGCCTGTGCTTCGATGCCATTGACCCGGATCGCCCCCGTTGGGGCGACAAGGTACAGGTGCCGTTGATCGCCAGTCGTCCAGGTCGCGCTTTCACCAGAGGTCAGGGTCGCGGCGGCCACTTTGGCATCGGCACGGATTGATAGTGCCTTGTCCTGATCCGGCGTCCCGCTGGCAACGATTTCCCACCGACCGGCGCGATCGCCCCGCGGAAATTCGCGCTGGCCCCAACCTGGTGCATCGCCCACGCGATCTGGCATGATCCAGATTTGAAACAGCGTGGTTACTTCGTCTTCCAGGTTGTACTCAGCATGGACGATCCCGGTCCCGGCGCTCATCACCTGGACATCGCCTGCGGCCGTGCGGCCTTTATTGCCAAGGCTGTCCTGGTGGGTAATCGCCCCGGTCCGCACGAAGGTTACAATCTCCATGTCGTTGTGGGGGTGCGGAGGAAAGCCGCTGCGCGCGGCGATCGTATCGTCGTTCCAGACGCGGATCGCACCCCAGCCCATCCGGGCCGGATCATAATAGGATGCGAAGCTGAAATGATGCCGGGCGTCCAACCAGCCGTGGTTCGCATGGCCCAGACCAGCAAAGGGTCGTACTTCGATCATGGTTGCAATCCACCTCGGCGGGATGTGAACGCCGGAATAGGCCCTAGATGGGAGACAGCCTGGTTAAATCAACCCTCTTCGCCGTGGCCCAGCGCCAGGTAGTCCGCGCTCTGCATTTCCATCAGGCGGCTGACCGTCCGCTCAAATTCAAAGCGGCCATCCCCTGCTTCGTACAACTGCTCCGGCGATGCATCTGCCGTGGCCAGCAGCTTGACCTTCTGTTCGTAGAGAGCGTCGATCAGGGTCACGAACCGCGCCGCCTCGTTGCGGTTTTCCGGGCCCATTCGGGGGATGCCGACCAGGATCACGGTGTGATAGGTTTGCGCAATTGCAAGGTAATCCGGCGCGCCACGGGCTTCGCCGCAGAGCCGCTTGAAGCTGAAGACCGCGACGCCCTTCAGACTTTTCGGCACCCGCAAGGTCCGACCGCCGCCAAGGGCAAGCTCCGCCGATGGCACATGATCGGCATCTTCCGGTGAATAGTCGGTCAGGCGGAAGAAGGCTTCGCGTACTTGCGCGGTCGCAGCGTCACCCAGCGGGGTGTGCCAGGTGGCCATGCCGCCAAGCCGTTCCAGGCGGTAATCAACCGGTCCGTTCAGCGCCATAACGTCAAGCTCGCGCTCAATCAGGGCGATGAAGGGCAGGAAATGCTCCCGGTTCAGTCCATCCTTGTAGAGTTCTGAAGGGGCGCGGTTTGAGGTGGTCACGATCACCAGGCCATGCTGTACGATCAAAGCGGTGAACAACCGGCTCATGATCATCGCATCGGCGGAGTTGTTGACGACCATTTCGTCAAAGGCAAGCACCCGCAGGCCCTCGGCAATGGCGGCTGCCACGGGCGGGATCGGGTCACCCGTTTCGCTCTTCCGTGCCTCACGCAGGCGCGCATGAACTTCCTGCATAAAGGCATGGAAGTGTGCACGCCGCTTGTCGGGAATGGCGAGGCAGTCGTGGAACAGGTCCATCAGCATCGATTTGCCGCGACCCACTCCGCCCCACAGGTAAAGGCCGCGCGGGGCAGGGGGCTTCTTGCCGGTCAACCTGCCAAGCAATCCGGTGGATCGCGGGGCTTCAAGCTCTTGCTGCAAGCGGCGCAGCCGCGCCGCAGCATTGTGCTGTTGCGGATCGGGGCGCAGCTCGCCCGCGGTGACCAATTCCTCGTAACGCGCCAGCAGGTCGGTCATCTGGCCGAAGGCTTGCGAACTATGCCTGAGAAACTGGCGACGAGGTGTTCATCACCCGCGCCCTGAACGACAGTGCCACGCATGAAGACGAGCCGCTTGGTCTCCCGCATGACTTCAACCATCGCGTCGAGCGGCTGACCCAGATTTCCTGCCCCGATGAACTGGCTGGAGAGTTCAAGCGTGACCGATCCGCCGGCATTGCCGTCAAGCAAGGTCCGCATGGCAGCGAACAGGGCGATGTCGACGAGCGCCAGGGTGACGGCACCGTGCACCATGTCGAGCAGGTTCGAATGCTTGCGCTCGGGGAACATCCGTACCCGGCAAATGCTGTCGCTTTCGCGCCTGACCAGCATCCGGCCCATAGTCTGGGCATTGAAGCGCGTATCGTCAGCCAGCTCCCAGCGGTGCCAGCCAGGATTTTCCGGATCGGGTTCGTAGATAAAGCCGCGTTGATCGACCACTTAGACGTGGCGCTCTGCTTGCATCTTCTTGATTTCGGCGATCGCGCGCGCCGGGGAAAGCCCCTTGGGGCAGACATTGGCGCAGTTCATGATCGTGTGGCAGCGATAGAGGCGGAAAGGATCTTCCAGTTCATCAAGCCGCTCACCCGTCATCTCGTCGCGGCTATCAGCCAGCCAGCGATAGGCCTGGAGCAGGATTGCCGGGCCAAGGAACTTGTCGCTGTTCCACCAATAGCTGGGGCAGCTGGTCGAGCAGCAGGCGCACAGGATGCACTCGTACAGGCCATCCAGCTTTTCGCGCTGTTCGGGCGACTGAAGCCGCTCCTTGCCCGAGGGGGTCGTGCTGACCGTTTGCAGCCAGGGACGGATCGAAGCGTACTGGGCATAGAAATGGGTGAAATCGGGAACCAGGTCCTTGATCACTTCCATATGCGGCAGCGGGGTGATCCGGATGTCACCCTTGAGATCTTCGATCGCGGTGGTGCAGGCAAGGCCATTGCGACCGTTGATGTTCATCGCGCAGGAGCCGCAGATGCCTTCGCGGCACGAGCGCCGGAAAGTCAGGCTGGGGTCCTGTTCTGACTTCATCTTGATCAGCGCGTCGAGGACCATCGGACCGCAAGTGTCGAGGTCGATTTCGAAGGTGTCATAGCGCGGGTTTTCGCCGCTATCGGGGTCATAGCGGTAAACGGTGAACTTCTTCACATGGGCCGCGCC
>JBEEIN010000257.1:0-3911 GCA_041169825.1 Pseudomonadota bacterium | reverse complement strand
TGTGAGCCGATCTGGAAGAACGAGTTCATGATGCCCCAGACCGTGCCGAACAGCCCGACAAAGGGGGCGACGGAGCCGACTGTGGCCAAGAAGTTCAACCGCTCAGCCAGATTGTCTGCTTCTTGGGCAACGGCGCTATCCATCACGCCCGCCAGACGTTGGCGCGTACCCTCTCGGTCAATCGTTTTCGTCGCAGTTGACCGGCGCCATTCGGCCAGCCCAGCGGCGGCAACCTGCGCCGAAGGATTTTCGCCCAGGTCCTTGCCGCCACGCTGCGCTTGGTAGGCATCAATATCAGCAGCCTTCCAAAAATCGCGTTCGTAATCCGCGCTTCGCTTGGCAATTGCGGCCATCCGCCGGGAGAACGAGATAATGATCGCCCAGACCCAGACGGACGCCAGGATCAGGCCGGCCATCACCGACTGGACGACGATATCGGCATCGAAGAACAGCTTCACCGGATCAAGGCGGGTTGGCGCAGCGGCCAGCAGGGACAGAGTGTTCATCAGGATCCTTCGGGCATTATTGTGGCGAAGGCATCGCGCCAGGCGGAGGGCATCCGCCGCGGGCGGCCTTCGGGAGAAACAAAACCGACGCGCAACCGCGCTTCGGAAAGCAGGCGGCCATCCTCGTGCCGCGCGATCTGGTGCATCCGGCAAGATGCGGCGCCCAGCTCTTCGCATGTGGTCTCGATCTGCACGGCATCGTCAAGCCGGGCCGGGGCCGCGTAGCGAATGGTCAGTTCAGTGACGGCAAAGGCGCCTTCGCCAGCCTCGTTGACCGCGCGCTGGTCAATCCCCAACAGCCGGACAAAGTCGGAACGGGCACGCTCAAACCAGCGCAGGTAATTGGCATGATAGACCACACCGGAAAGGTCGGTGTCTTCAAAATAGGCGCGCACGGCAAAGCGGTGCACCTTGCCATCAACCAGTCCCGAAGGGGCAGGAGGAAACGTCGCCATGACCCAGCCTTAGCCGGGGCGCGACTCGCAGGG
Source organism: Pseudomonadota bacterium (assembly GCA_041169825.1). Classification (GTDB taxonomy): domain Bacteria; phylum Pseudomonadota; class Alphaproteobacteria; order Sphingomonadales; family Sphingomonadaceae; genus Novosphingobium. Next base: position 2,917 of record JBEEIN010000257.1, on the reverse strand, counting down.
CAAGAGCGGGTTTAGTCCAGCCGCGCCAACATCGGGCCCAATGGCTTGCCACCGAACAGGTGGACATGCAGGTGAGGCACTTCCTGATGGCCGTGCTGGCCGATGTTGGCGAGCAGGCGATAGCCTGGCTCGACCAGCCCCAGCGAACGCGCAACATGGCCCACTGCGCGCACAAAACCGGCGATTTCCTCTGCCGAAGCCGTGGCCGAGAAATCATCCCAACTGACGTAAGCCCCCTTGGGGATCACCAACACATGAACCGGCGCCTGCGGGTTGATGTCATGAAACGCCAAGGCCCACTCGTCTTCAAAAACCGTGCGGTTCGGAATTTCGCCGCGCAGAATCTTGGCGAAGACATTCTGATCATCATAGGGGAGGGTCGGATCGATCGGCATCAGTCGGCGTTCCTTGCAGCTTTCTCGGCAATCCCGCTGGTGCCTTCGCGCCGGTCAAGCTCGGCCAGCACTTCGTCAAGCGAAACGCCCTTGGCGTCGAGCAAGACCAGCAGGTGGAAAATCGTGTCAGCAGCCTCGCCCACCAATTCCTCGTGGGTGCCGGCCAGGGCCGCGGTGATTGTTTCCACGGCTTCCTCGCCCAGCTTGCGGGCAATCACCGGCAGGCCGCGGGCATGCAGCTTGGCCACCCAGCTGGTCGCGGGATCGGCTGTGCGGCGCGCAGCAATCGTTGCGGCCAGTCGGGCAAGGGTATCGGGAGCGCTCATCGTCACCGAAATGCGGCGCGATCACGCGGGGGTCAAGCGGCTTGCGCCGCGCCGCTCACTCCGGAGGCGGGCGGCGACCGCCCTGGCGGCCGATGATCAGGCCAAGAACGCCGATTGCGAGCAGCGTGGCGGCACTGGGATCTGGGACTGAAATGCCATTGCCGGCGATGGCAGGCGCATCTGCGGCCAGCGCCAGCAGGGCGATCAGCACATGCGGCCAGGCGCGCCCGATCTTGGTAAATTGCCACATCCCAGACACTTACGCAAAGGGCATGCCAGCACCGGCCGAATCCCGGCCAGGCGGAGGGAAGCTTGGTTAACTGCCCGCGAAACCCGCAACTAATTGTAAAATAGACCGACTCTGCAATCAGCCGCGGGCTGGCAGCCCTGCCGCGCGCAAGGCAGCGTGCGCCTCAGCAATGGTGTGCTTGCCAAAGTGGAAGATCGAGGCGGCCAGCACCGCGCTAGCATGGCCCTTGGTTACGCCTTCCACCAGATGGTCGAGCGTTCCTACCCCGCCGCTGGCAATGACCGGGACCGAGACGGCATCGGCAATCGTGCGGGTCAGTTCAAGGTCGTAACCCGCCTGCGTCCCGTCGCCATCCATCGAGGTAACCAGCAGTTCGCCCGCCCCAAGTTCGGCCAGCCGGATCGCGTGGGCCACGGCATCGATCCCGGTTGCCTGGCGGCCGCCGTGGGTGAAAATTTCCCATCCTTCGACAAGCTCAGGACGAGCGGGGTTTCGTCTGGCACGGGCATCAACCGAGGCAACCACGCATTGGCTGCCGAAGCGTTCGGCGATTTCGGCAACCACTTCCGGACGGCTGACTGCGGCTGAATTGACCGCCACCTTGTCTGCCCCGGCCAGCAACAGCGCCCGCGCATCCTCGACCGTGCGCACTCCGCCGCCGACGGTCAGCGGCATGAAACAGACTTCGGCGGTGCGCCGCACCACGTCGAGCAGCGTGCCGCGTCCTTCGTGGCTGGCACTGATATCGAGGAAGCACAGCTCATCCGCGCCCGCCGCGTCATAGGCCCGCGCCTGCTCGACCGGATCGCCCGCATCCTTGAGGTCAACGAAGTTCACACCCTTGACCACCCGGCCATTGGCAACATCGAGACAGGGGATGACGCGGACGCGGACGGTCATGGTTCAGGCCCGATTGGCCATGGCGATCGCCGCCGCCAGATCAAGCCGGCCTTCGTAGAGCGCGCGACCGGTAATCACGCCTTCGATCCCGTCAGCCGCATGGAGCGCGAGGATATGGATGTCATCAAGACCCTTTACCCCCCCGCTGGCGATCACCGGAATATCGACCTGACGGGCGAGTTCAACGGTCGCATCAATGTTAACGCCCTTGAGCAGGCCATCGCGACCTATGTCAGTGAACAGCAGGCTGGCCACCCCGGCATCCTCGAACCGACGCGCCAGATCGACCACCGGCACGTCTGACACCTCGGCCCAGCCCTCGGTTGCGACCATGCCGTCGCGGGCATCGACCGCCACAACGATCCCGCCGGGAAACGCGCGGGCCATGTCCTTGACGAACTCCGGGTCCTTCAGCGCGGCAGAGCCCATGACGACGCGGCTTACGCCCAGATCAAACCAACCCTCGACCGCGTCGCGCGTGCGGATCCCGCCGCCCAGCTGAACATGACCTTCGAATGTCTCGAGGATAGATTCCACCGCGCTGCGGTTCTCAGCCCGGCCAGCGAAGGAGCCATCAAGATCGACCACATGCAGGAACTGCGAGCCAGCAGCAGCAAAGAGCTGGGCCTGGGCAGCCGGATTGTCGCCATAAACCGTCGCGCGGTCCATATCGCCTTCGGACAGGCGGACGACTTGACCGCCCTTCAGGTCGATCGCGGGAAAAACAATCATGGCTTCCAGTCCAGGAACGCGCGGAGCAGGGCAAGGCCATAGGCCTGGCTCTTCTCCGGATGGAACTGCACCCCCATGATCGTATCGCGGCCAACGGCAGCGACAAGCCCGCCGCCGTGATCGGTCATCGCCAGGGCGTGATGCCCGTCATCCGGCACGAAGTGGTAGGAATGCAGAAAATAGGCCTCGCCACTTTCCAGCAAGGTTGCCTGCGGGCGAACGATCACGTCATTCCAACCCATATGCGGCACCTTGATCGCCGGGTCGGTCCGATCGATCAGCCGCACTTCGCCGCCGATCCAGTCCAGCCCCGG
>JBEEIN010000256.1:0-4732 GCA_041169825.1 Pseudomonadota bacterium | reverse complement strand
CGGGCCGTCCCACGGCTCCATCAGCGCGGCGTGGTATTCGTAGAAGGCGCGGCGCTTGGCATCCATCAGTGGATTGCCGGCCCAGGCTTCCGGGATCAGCATCATCACCGCATGGGCCAGGCTGTAGCCACCAGCCAGCAGCAGCTCGAGCGCATTGTCGAGGCAGGCGGTATCCGATTGGCCGTGCGGGATCAGCGGCCACATCTTGTCGAGATCGGCACCCAGCAGCTCGCTTTCCATGGTGCGGCGGCGGGCGTTCATCCAGTTGACGTTGCCGCGCACGGTGTTGATTTCGCCATTGTGGGCGATGAAACGATAGGGGTGCGCCAGCTTCCAGCTGGGGAAGGTGTTGGTGCTGAACCGCTGGTGGACCAGACCAAGCGCCGAAACGCAGTCCGGATCACGCAGATCGTCGTAAAAGCTGCCCACCTGCGTTGCCAGCAACAGGCCCTTGTAGACCACGGTGCGGCTGGAGAAGCTGGGCATGTAGAGATCGGCGATCCCAGGCATTCCGTGCTTTTCGGCCAGGGCGGCGAGCGGGTTCTGGGTCTGCTTGCGGATCGCCAGGATCTTGCGTTCGAACGCGTCCTGATCGGGGCAGTTCTCGCCGCGTTCGACGAAGCACTGACGGATCACCGGCATCTGTTCGCGCACGGTCTTGCCCAGGCCCTCAGTCGTCACCGGCACGTCGCGCCAGCCGATCAGGCGCTGGCCTTCCTTGGCGATGAACTTTTCAAAGGTGCCGACGATGAAATCGCGGCTGGCCTGGTCCTGCGGCAGAAAGCACATGGCCACGGCATAGTCGCCGGCGGCGGGCAGCTTCAGCCCTTCCTTGTCGGCCCACTTGCGGAACAGGGCGTCGGGGGTCTGGATCAGGATGCCCGCGCCATCGCCCAGCAGAGGATCGGCGCCAACGGCGCCGCGATGGTCAATGTTTTTGAGGATCTCAAGCGCCTGGGTTACGATCGCATGGCTTTTCGCGCCCTTGATATGGGCGACAAAGCCCACGCCACAGGCGTCATGCTCATTGCGCGGATCGTAAAGGCCCTGCGGCGCTGGATAACCCATCGAAAACCCATCCTGTCATCACCCGGATCACGACGATTCGCGCGCGAAAGCGCGCAAACGGCGGAAATCCGGCAATTAAGCGCAAGCTTCCCCACCGCGAAAAGCAGTGAAAATTGCGCGAACATTTCCCATGACGACAGGAAGGTGTTTTTGCAACTGCGAAGAGGGCAAGAATCGCTTGCCCCCGCCCAAGTCCGGCTGTGAATAGGATTGCACCGGCGCATGGCGCCAGCGGCTGGTTAGGCCACGCCGCTGATCCGCTGCAGATTGGTCAATGCCGAGCGCAAGGCCAGCTCCGCTTCGGTCTGGTCAACCGCCGGGGCGGCCACTGCCGCCGCGGCCGGATCGCCCGCCACCGCGGCGGATGGCGCATCGAACGGGCGCGACGCTATCGGCTGGGCCGCAGCCATCTGGCTTGGGAAGATCACCACCGGCTCAACGGTCGTGGCCGGGTGTTGTTCGGGTTCCTCGATCCGCACAAATTCCTGACGCGGCGTTTCGATGCTGAGCAGCGAAGCAAAGGCACTCTCATCGGCCTGGGGCATTGCCGGTTCAGCGTGCTCTTCGGGGGCAAAAGGCGCAAGCGGGGCGCCCGGTGGCATGGCAAGGTGCCGCGGCATCAGCTGGGCCAGGTCGACGGGCTCTTCGTCCTCGGCCAGATCAAGGGCAACCGGGCGCAGCGCGGCCGGCATCGGAGCCGATGCCGCAGGGGCGACAGCAGCGGTTGATGGCGCAGTAAACGGCGCCGCCGCATAGACCGGGATCGGCGGGGGCGGCACGAAAGCTGGCTGGCCAGGCGCGGGCAAACCGAATTCGCTCGGCATCGCCGTAGTCGGTTCCAGCGGAGTGGCCGACATTGGCGAGGGGGCCGGGGCACTTTCCGGTTCGGCCTTGGCGGCGCGGCGGTGGGCCATCGATTCCTGCAGGCGCCGGGCCAGATCGGTAATGCCGGGGTTGGCCGGTGCGGGCTGGGGGTCACTTGTCACGCTTGGCTCCAATGCAATGGGCGGCTCGGGTGGGAGCGGAGCCGACCAGTCAAGTTTCGGCTGCGGTTGCGCGGGCATCATCGGGGCCGGGTCCTGGGCAGGCTCGGCAAAGGCGCCAAGATCGAGCGGAGCGCGTTCCTCCTCTGGCGCCGGGGCCAGGCTGACCGGATCAAGCTCAGTGGTGGCAATATCGAAAATCTGTGGCTCCCCGCCCGGCAAGGGTGCCGCTTCCTGCGGCTGGAACGGCTGCGCGTCGTGCTCGGCAACCGCGAGGGCGCGCCGGCGACTGCCCATCTGGACCGGGCTGTCCAGCGCATCGCCCAGTTCCTCATGCGCGGAAATCGGGCGACGGGCCGGGCCATCGGTAAAGATGTCGCGCTGGTTCCACATTGCGGCTTCAGCGGTCGCGGCGCCCCCGGGATTGCTGGCGTTGCGCTTGCGTTCGCGGACAACGATCTTGGGGCGGCTCAACCGCAGGGCAAGCAGGACGCCAAGCGCTGCGCCGAGCGAGGCCATGACCAGCGCGATCAGGATCCGGGCCGTGACGCCCAGCGGGGGGGCTGCGGCGGGGATAACCAGATCGATCCCGATCTTCAGAACCAGGCTTTCGATCAGCGTTGGGCGGATCGCCAGGCTGCCGAGGCCGAACAGGGCGCCGAACCACAGCGCCACGACCGCTGGAAACAGCGGATGGCTGGAGATCGGCTTGCGATTGCCTGGCTTGCGTTTTGAATTGGCCACGCCGCGTTATCCCGTCCTCTTGCTTTCCAAACCTTAACCAGCGGCCTCAGGCGGCTTGCGGATTTCGGCTGCATCGTGAAGGGCTTAGTGCGGCTTGGTAAACATCTTGATAACGATAGATATTCACGGCCCAGTCGTGTTGGGCCGAGATATGGCGACGACCGGCAGCGCGACGATTTTCCCATTGTTCCCGATCGCCCAGCAGGTCGGCTATGGCGCGGGCGCATGCCGCCGGATCGTTGGGGGCGAACAAGGTGCCGGTCATACCGTCGGTGATCAGTTCCCGGTGGCCGCCCACATCCGAAGCAACAACCAGGCGGCCCAGGGCCATGGCTTCCAGCGGCTTCAGCGGGGTGACCAGGTCGGTCAGGCGGCTCTGCTTGCGGGGAAAGGCCAGCACGTCGATCAGCGCATAGTACTGCTCAACCGCGCCATGCGGGACGCGGCCGGTGAAGTGGATCGATTGCGCGGCCGGTGATGCCGCTGCCTGCTGGCGCAGCGTCTGTTCGATCGGCCCGCCCCCGACGAGGAGGAGTTGGGCGTCTGGCTCGCGCTCGCGCAGCAGCGGCATGGCCGCGATCAGATCGTCCAGCCCTTCGTAATCATAGAAACTGCCGATGAAGCCGATGACAGGCCCAGCATCCAGGCCGATCTGGCGGCGCAGGTCCGGACCCGGCCGGGCTGCCTCGCCGAACAGGGCAAGGTCCACGCCATTGGGGCTGAGGGTGATCTTGCTGCCCGGAATCCCGCGTTCGACCAGATCGTCCTTCAACCCCTGGCAGATCGTCACCACCCGGTCCGCAGCCCGCGCCACATGGGTTTCGAGCGCGCGGGTCAGCCGGTACTTGAGATTGCCCTCGTGGCCTGTGCCATTGGCGACGGCTGCGTCTTCCCAGAAGGCGCGGATTTCATAGACCACAGGCAACCCAAGCCGACGTCCAGCAATCAGCGCGGCCTTGCCGCACAGCGCCGGGCTGTGCGCATGGAGCAGGTCCGGCCGCCAGTCAGCCGCAAGTGCCACAATCGCATCGGCCAGGCGGTTGATTTCATGCCACTCGCTCAGGCCAGGCGGGCCTGACACCGGGCCACGGGTGCGGTGGAAGGTCAGTCCTTCAGCCTGCTCGCAGTCGGGGCCCGCTGCCTTGTGCCACAATCCGGTGATGCCGCGCACCTCCAGCCCCATCGCCGTCTGGGCCGAGAGGATCGCCCGCGTGCGGAAGGTATAGCCGCTGTGCAGCGGCAACGAATGGTCCAGGACGTGGAGCACGCGGGTCATGGCCGATAGTCCTAGGGGAACAAGGCTTAACGTGGCGTCAACTCGGCCTTGCTAAGTGCCTGCTGCGATGGTCGATTTCCTTGCCCTGTCCCTGTCCCACGGGCTGCTGCTTCTGGCTGCCTGGCAGTTAATGGGGCGTGCCGATCTTGATCAGGATCCGCCCCCGCCGGAACCCGAGCAGCAGCAAGCGCCCAAGCCGGCCAAACCGGGACTGCGGATCCGTGCTTGATCTTGGCATCACCGCCTTCACGCTGGGCTTGCTGGTGCTTGGCCTGCGTCGGCCGTTCCTGTGGGTACTGGGCTATCTCTACATCGATATCGTGAGCCCCCAGAAGATCAGCTGGTTTTTGCTCGCCTCGCTGCCGATCTCGCTGATCGCCTTCGTGCTTGCTTTCGGGGGGTGGCTGGCGCTCGATAACAAGCAGGACATGCGCTTTACCCTGCGCCAGTTTCTGATCGTGCTGCTGCTGGCCTATTGCGGAATTACGACGACTATTGCCGATTTCCCGATCCAGGCGGCGCTGAAATGGGACTGGGTCTGGAAGGCCCTGCTGTTCGCGATCTTTCTGCCGCTCACCCTGCGCACCCGCCTGCGGTTCGAAGCGGTGGTCACGGTGATCGTGCTGTCGGTCGGGGCCATCGTGATCAGCGGCGGGATCAA
>JBEEIN010000255.1:0-4380 GCA_041169825.1 Pseudomonadota bacterium | reverse complement strand
CGCGGCGTGTACACGATATAGAACTTCTGAAGCACCGTCGTCGACTGTCCAGTCGGCGCACCTGCCGAAGTGAATTCACGATAGGTGACCGGGACCGCCGGAATGTCGGTGTAGGTGTAAGCATAGGACAGATCGAACTTCAGACGATCGGTCGGCTTCACGGTCAGGTCCGCCTCGATCCCGCGGATCTTGGTAGTACCCGGCGCATTGAAGGTCACCAGGTTGTTGAAGTTGCCGGTCGCGGTCGGCTGAATGGTCGACAGGTCAACCTGGCTGCCCTTACGGTCCATCAGGTAAGCCGCCAAGTTGAGGCGCGCACGGCGATCGAACAGATCGGCCTTCAGGCCCACTTCATAGCTCTTCACGTCTTCCGGGTTGAATGCCCGGTAGTCCGAAGTGCGCGAGCTAGCGCCGCCGGCACGATAACCCGTGGCATACTTGGCATAGGCGTGAACGGCATTGCTGAAATCATAGGCCAGCGTCGCCATGGGATTGAAGCGGCTCCATTCCTTGTCGAGCGGCGCATAGCCGTTCGTCGCAGCAACCGTTGGATTCGAAGCGTAGTTAACACCGCGCGACCACAGCAGTTCGCCTTGCTTCTTGTCCTTGGTATAGCGCCCGCCAACGGTGAGGTGCAGCTGCTCGCTCGCGTTCCAGGTGGCCTGGCCGTAGGCCGCATAGCTCTTCGAGCGGACGCTGGATGCGCGGTCGATCGAGCAACCCTGCACGGCAGCGCCGAGACCGGGTACGGCAGCGCCGGTGCAGAACGGGATCGGGGCAAAGGTTACACCGGTTACCACCCCGTTGGTGACGACCGCAGTGGCACCCATCGAGTTCGGTGTCGCAGCATCGTCGCGGACGCGTTCGTTGAAGTAATAGAAGCCGGCCACGTAATCGACCGATCCGATCGAACCAACGGCCTGGATCTCCTGGCTGAACTGGCGCTGATCAAGGTCGGCCCGGCTGTAGCGGCTGAAAGCGCAGTTGGCGCCGGCGCAAGACGCGGTCAGGTTGACCACCGGAACGCGGTGCAGACCACCGGCGTTATCGTTCTGCTCAACTTCGACCCCGCGCCAGGCGGTGATCGAACGCAGTTCGATTTCGGGGGCAATCTTCCACTTGAAGACGTTCGTGTAGCCGAAGGTCTTGTCCACGGTAACCTTCTGAGGAACGCCGATATCGGCCACGCGCATCAGCGTGGTGCCATTGACCACAACACCCGGCGTAAGCGGCTTGATCGTGCCCTGAGTGCCGATGAAATCAGTACCCGGAGTAACACAGGTGCTGCCCGCCGGAATTGCAAGCGGAGAAGCGTTGGTACCGCCGCTCAGGCAGTTATTCGGATTGTAGTTCAACAGCTGGCTGTAGAACGGCGAGTTTTCATCATGCGCCGTATCGAAGGAGAAATCGTTGGTAACCCCATCAGCCGGCTGCCAACGCACTGCGGCGCGGAGCCCCTTGCGATGGAATTGTCCCCACCCGGCCTGACCAGCCAGAGGATTTTCGGTCACGGCATCCTGATGAGCAATTACGCCATCAAGCTTGAGCGAGAAGCCGGCAACCTCAGGAAGGTTCAGGTGCAAACCGGCATTATAGCTGCCGATATTGCCAAGGCTGCCATCGATGCGGCCACCCCATTCACCAGTTGGCGCCTTTGACACGATCGAAACCGCGCCGCCTTCGGTATTGCGGCCGAACAGAGTGCCCTGGGGCCCCTTGAGCACTTCGACGCGCTCCACATCGAACAGGCCGGTGTTGAGGCCATGCTGGCGCCCCAGATAGACGCCATCAATATAGATGCCGACGCCCTGTTCGCGCGCAGGCTGGTTGGCATCCAGCGGCACGATCCCGCGGATCCCGACGGTCAGGGCGGACTGGCGCGATTCGAACGGGGCGACGCGAAGGCTGGGGACCCCGCCATCAGCGAGATCGAGCAGGCTCTGCACCTTGCGCTCGCGAATGGTTTCGGCGCCCATCACCGAAATCGAGATCGGGGTGCGCTGCAGGTTGGTTTCACGCTTGGTGGCAGTCACAACAATGTCAGTCAGGCCATCGGTCTGGCCTTCGGCGGCCGGTGCGACAGCTGCATCCTGCTGCTGCGTGTCGGCTCCGCCTTCAGATGCGGCGGCATCAACGAAGACGGCATCGGCAGTCACGGTGACGGCGGCATGGGCCGGACCAGCGAGGCCCAGCGCGGTCGCCAGAGCAAGGACAGATGCAGTCGAACGTGCGTTGAAGCGGTTCATTGGGTTTCTTCCCTGAGAGTTTATTTCAGCAATCGGCATGATGCCGGGCTCAGGGGTGCTGCAGACATGCGAATCGACCCCCTGCCGACCTCAAGGCCGCCACTAGGAGTTCGATGTGTCGCTTGTGCGTAGGTTGGCTGACGGCAAAGCGACAGGTTTATGACACAAGCCTTCGGGACGCGTGCGCGTCACCATCGCCGGGCGGCTGCCGGCCTATTCAAACGGCCTATTCAATCGCCGCAGATGCCAGCACCGCCCGCCATTGCTTTTGTACGAGCGCGGTGGGCTCACCCTTATGCAGGAAGCCCAGGAGGTACAGCGACCGCTGGCCGGCAACAACCCGATACAAGGCAACCGGTGGATAGCCGGACTGGCACCCGGTAGAGCGACGCTCAAACGTGGCGGAACTTGCATCGGCAGTCACGGTGCGGAAGGTACTGGCACATCGCCGTTGCCCCTCACTCTGAAGCTCGGCCACCCAGTCTGCAACCGTTCGCACCTTCTTGTCCGGGGTACGCGCGACGATCAGCAGGGCCTCGGTCCAGTCCTGCGCCGACTTGCCCTCGATCGCGATCAGGTCCGTGACATAACGCGGGTTCTTATCGTTGAAATCGATCATGCCGGGATCATTGGCATCGAACACCGTCTTGAGTTGCGGCGAGAGGCGATGATCGAATTTCAGGCGCTCGGCGTGAACCGGACTGGCCAGAAGGAGCGCCCCCAACAGCGCGGCAAGACGAAACTTCATGGCCGACAGTCCTTTCCGAAGGTGCGCAGCATAGGCTCAAAAAACGCCGGATTCACGGGGATTTTTATGACAACTTTGTGACGAATCCGGGATTTGTCAGGCAGTGCGTGCTGCAAAGATACCGTCACGAATCCGTCATCTAGCTGCGCCATGCTTGTCGGGAAGGAACGAGCATAGCCGATGTCCGCAAACGCAACCGTACTCATCACCACCCCACCCCAGGCCTTGTTGCAGAGCCTGAAGCGGCACCGTCCCGATCTGACGGTGGCGTCGCTTGAGGAAGGTCTGCCCGACGCACTGCCCGGCCCGGTCTGGTGCTTTGTCGATTGGCTGCTGCCCGACCGTTCGGGGCTGGAAATGGTCCGGACCCTGCGCGAGACACAGGTCACCCGTGACAGCCATATCACGATGGTTCTGGAAAGCCCCGAGCCAGACGACAAGCGCCGGGCGCTGCGCGCCGGGGCCGATGACTACCTTGTCGGGCCACTTAATGCCGAACGGCTGCTGGAGCGGCTGTCGACCTATGCAGCCAAACCCGCAACCCAGGACGCGGTGCGCCGGCGGCTCACCCATGGCGAACTGACGCTGGACCTCAATGCCCATCAGGTTCGCTATCAGGGTCGACTGCTGACCTTGCGCCCCAACGAACTGCGGCTGCTGGCGCATTTTCTTGAAAATCCGGATCAGGTCTTCTCGCGCACGGCGCTGATCGAGCGGATTGGCAAGGATGACGAGGTCAGCGATGAACGGACCGTCGATGTCTGGGTCGGCCGATTGCGCCGTGCGCTAGTCGCACAAGGCGCTCCGGACCCTTTGCGAACAGTCCGATCGGCAGGCTACGTGCTTGATTCATTGCCTGAAGCAGGGTGACATTGCTCGCCCCGAAAGCTTGACAACGGCAATAATTTCCATATTTCGATATTTATCGAATCATGGGGAAAATGGTGCAATCTGAAATCGTGATCCGCGCCTTGAGCGCTCTCGCGCAGGAGCATCGCCTTGCCGCTTATCGACTGCTCGTCCAGGCCGGAGCCGAGGGCATGGCAGCGGGAGGCTTGTCTGAGGCACTAGGGCTGCCTGCATCGTCGATGAGCTTTCACCTGTCCCAGCTTAGTCACGCTGGACTTGTCACGCAGCGCCGCCAGAGCCGTTCGATCATCTATTCTGCCGACTATGCCGCAATGAGTGAATTGATGGCCTATCTTACTGACAACTGCTGTGGCGGTGCTGCCTGCGAACCTGCACTCGCCGCATCAATGCCGGCCTGCGCGTGATGGTTGCGGTACGTTCGATTCTGGTGCTCTGCACCGGCAATTCCGCCCGCTCAATTCTGGGCGAAGCGCTGTTTCGCCGTCACGGAGCCGGCAGGCTTCAAGCCTATTCCGC
>JBEEIN010000254.1:0-6125 GCA_041169825.1 Pseudomonadota bacterium | reverse complement strand
AAGATTTCCGGCTCTGCCTCAGGGGAAAGGCGGATCATCTTCGCATAGCAGCCACCTTCGAAGTTGAAGACCGCGGTATCGGACCAGCCATGCTCGTCGTCACCGATCAAGGTGCGGCTCGCATCGGCGGAGAGCGTTGTCTTGCCGGTGCCTGACAGGCCAAAGAAGACCGCGGTCTTGCCATCGGGGCCAATGTTGGCCGAGCAGTGCATCGGCATCACACCCTTTTCAGGCAAGAGGTAGTTGAGGATGCCGAAGACCGACTTCTTCATTTCACCGGCGTACTTGGTGCCGCCGATCAGGATCAGCTTTTCGGTGAAGTTGACGGCAATTACAGTTTCGCTGCGGCAGCCGTGACGCGCCGGATCGGCAACAAAGTTGGGCAGATCGATGATCGTGTATTCGGGAACGAAGCTGGCCAACTCGTTCTCGCTCGGGCGGACGAGCAGCGTGCGGATGAACAGGTTGTGCCAGGCCAGTTCGTTGATCACGCGCACTTTAACCCGGTGTTCGGGCTGCGAGCCGCCAAACAGGTCTGCCACGTAGAGCGTCTCACGCTTGGCCAGTTCGGCCAGGAAATCGGCCTTCAGCGCGGCAAAGTGTTCCGGGCTCATTTCCACGTTGGTCTTGCCCCACCAGACCGTGCTGTCGGTTAGGGCATCGCGCACGATGAACTTGTCCTTGGCACTGCGGCCGGTGTGCTTGCCGGTTTCAACCACCAGCGGGCCGTCCTTTGCAAGGATACCTTCGCCATTGGCCAGCGCATGCTCCACCAGCGGTGCCGTGCCGAGGTTGGCAAAGATCGTGGCGTTGGTAGCAATACCCTGGTTTGCGAGCGGGTAGGACAGCGCAGCGGTCAAGGTCGTCTCCGTGTGTTTGGCAAGCGCCAGGCGCTAGACCGGGGGTTCCGCATTCGTATGCAGAGATTCGTCTGGGCGCATAGCGGTGACGGCCCTACCCGTCAAACCGCGCAGTCGCTCCAGCGATCCCTTTCCCAAGGAAAATCGAATGCGGGGGCAAAGCAAATCGCAACATTGTCACCAGCCGGTGAAGGCGATAACCCGATCAGCCCGAACCGGATGCCATAACCAAACCCATGGATGCCCCGCCCGCCAGCCCCCTGCAGACGATCGCGCTGGTCGATGACGATCGCAACATCCTAGCCAGCGTTTCGATCGGCCTTCAGGCCGAAGGATTCGCGACGCGGGTCTATTCGGACGGCGCGACCGCGCTGAAGGCGCTGCTGGAAAACCCGCCGGACCTGGCCGTGTGCGACATCAAGATGCCGCGCATGGATGGCTTCGAATTGCTGCGCCAGCTGCGGGCGAAAAGTGCTCTGCCCGTCATCTTCCTGACCAGCAAGGACGAGGAAACCGACGAAGCTCTTGGCCTGTCGCTGGGCGCGGACGACTATATTACCAAGCCGTTCAGCCAACGGCTGCTGGTCGCCCGGATCCGTGCGATCCTGCGGCGGACTGAACTGGTCCGGGCAGAAGCGGCGGACGGCGAAACGGCGCCGCTTGCGGATTCTTTGCAGAGCGCGGCGATCGTGCGTGGGGCCTTGGAAATGGATCCGGCGCGGCACCGCGTGACCTGGCAGGGGCAGCCGGTTTCGCTGACCGTAACCGAATTCCTGATCCTCGAGGCGCTGGCCACCCGCCCCGGCGTTATCAAAAGCCGCAACCAGTTGATGGACGCAGCCTATAGCGACGATGTCTTCGTCGATGACCGGACGATCGACAGCCATATCAAGCGGCTGCGCCGGAAGTTCCGGGTTGTCGATCCGGATTTCGCAGCGATCGCCACGCTCTATGGCGCCGGCTATTTCTTTGGCGATGCCTGAAACGGTGCTGCCCCAAACCCGGCGTCGGCGCGACTGGACCCGGCGCACTTCGCTGACCGCGCGGATCCTTGCGGTCAACATCATCGCCCTGGGTCTGATGGCCGGCAGCCTGTTCTATCTCGATTCCTACCGCAACCAGCTGTTTGCCGAACGCTACCAACTTGCCCGGGCCGAGGCCCAAATCGCGGCCCAGGGGCTGGCGGCAGCATCACCCACACAGCGCGCAGCCTTGATGACCCAGATCGGACAGGAGCAGAGGCTGCGCCTGCGGCTGTATGACCGGTCGGGTCATCTGCTGCTCGACAGTTTCAAGCTGGCACCGCCAACCTATGCCTTGGTCGATCCGGCGAGCGAACCCTGGTACCAGCACGCCGCCCGCTGGATCGACGCGGGTATGAATTTCCTGATCGGCAACGCCGCCGGCCCAGCCTACCGCGACCCCGCGGTTGAGCGCAGCGCGGCCTGGCCCGAAATCGGTGGAGCCACGCGGTTAAAGGCGACTGTCGTCCAGCGTCGGGTTGCGCCCGATGAAACCCCGGTGATCAGTGCGGCAACGCCGGTCGACCCCGACGGGACCATGCTGCTTACCACCCGCAATGCCCGCGATGTGACGCAGAGCGTGCGCGATGCGCGCCAGACCCTGGCGATCGTGCTGGCGATCACGCTGATCATCTCGATCCAGCTCTCGCTGTTTTTGGCCCGGACGATTGTCCAGCCGCTGCGCGAACTGGTTCGTGCCGCGATCCGCGTTCGGCTGGGGCGCGAACGGCAGGTCGTTGTTCCCCGTCTGCCCGAACGGCGCGACGAGATCGGCCTGCTGGCGCGCGCCATCTCCGACATGTCATCAGCCTTGCGCCATCGGATCGACGCTGGCGAAAGCTTTGCCGCCGACGTCGCCCATGAAATCAAGAATCCACTCGCTTCCTTGCGGTCGGCGCTCGAATCGCTGAGCAAGGTCAAGGACGAAGCCTTGCGCCAGCAGTTGACCGCAATTGCCGCCCATGACCTGCGCCGGATCGACCGGCTGATCACCGAAATCGCCGAGGCGGGCCGGATCGATGCCGAACTGTCCCGCACGCGGTTCATGCCGGTCGACATGCTGGCGCTGGCCCGCTCGCTGGTCGCGGCCAGAGCCGAACGTGCCGGTGACCTTGGCTGTCGAATTGAAGTCTTACCCCTTGGTCCCGGTCCCTGGGACGTGCCCGGCGATGGTGCGCGATTGGAGCGCGTGCTCGAAAATCTGCTCGATAATGCCGTCTCATTCTCGCCGAATGGTGCAGCGGTTACCGTAACCCTTGAGCGGCACGGCGATGCCCTGGAACTGGCGGTCAGCGATGAAGGGCCCGGCATTCCGAAGGAGGCGCGGGAAAAAGTGTTTGAACGGTTCCATTCGCTGCGGCCGCAGAATGAGGACTTTGGCAGCCATTCGGGGCTTGGCCTGGCGATCGCGCGCACCATTGCGGAGGCCCACGATGGCTCGCTTTCGGCGCATGACCGCCCTGACGGGCGACAGGGGGCTTGTCTTGTGCTGCAACTACCGTTGCCCGAAGTACCCGAGGATGCCGAGTGAGCAACGTGATCCAGGCGACATGTGTAGCTGTTCGGGGACGGGGCCTATTGATCCAGGGGCCACCGGGGTCGGGCAAATCCAGCCTGGCGCTGGCGCTGCTGGACCGGGGGGCCGAGTTGGTCGGTGACGACGGGCTGACCGTGGCAGCGAAAGGTTCGGTGCTAATGGCATCACCACCGCCGAATATCGCGGGCCTGATCGAAGTTCGCAACGTTGGCCTGCTTGTCCGGCCGACTGTCGGTCCGGTGCCAGTTGCGCTTGCACTGCGGCTCGATCCGCAGGCTCCACGCCTGCCCGAAGAGCCCGAAACGCTGACAATCGTAGGTCTCAGCCTGCCCTGCCTGGCACTCTGGCCTGACAGCCCGGCATTACCCCTGCGCGCGGAAGCGGCTTTGGAGCGGTGGGGGCTTTCAATTGATCTTCAGCAGGGCCACATTGGTTACGATCATGACCGAAGCTGACCCTCTTCACTCGCAACAGCGCGTCCTGCTTGTCACCGGGTTGCTGGGTGCGGGCAAGACCACCGCGCTCAAGGTGCTTGAGGATCAGGGATGGGAGACGATCGACAACTTCCCGATCCGCCTGCTCGACCGGCTGATTGACAGCCCCGATGCACCGCGCTCGGAAATTCGGCCGCCGCTGGCCATCGGTTTTGATGCGCGGACCCGCGGGTTTGACCCGAATAAGGTGATCGAGCGGGTGAAGAAGCTGGTCCAGCGCGCTGGCCTGGAACTGACCACTCTATTCCTGGATTGCGGCGGTGCAGAGCTTGAACGCCGTTACAACGAAACCCGCCGCCGTCATCCGATGGCGCAGGACCTGCCCGCCACGACCGGGATCGCCGCCGAGCGTGAATTGCTTGAGCCTTTGCGGCGCTGGGCCGATATGGTGATTTCGACCACCGATTTCACCAGCAACGACCTTCAGCAGGCGATCCGCGAGCGCTTTGCCGATACCGCGCCCCAGCGCACGACGGTGACCGTCACCAGTTTCGGCTTTTCACGCGGGATGCCGCCAATCGCCGACCTGGTCTTTGACATGCGCTTCCTCGACAATCCCCATTGGGACCCGGAGCTGCGCCCCTTGACCGGGCAGGACGCTCCGGTTGGCGATCATATCGTCCGCGATCCGGCCTGGCAGGAAGCCTTTGGCCGGATTCGCGATCTCGTGCTGATGCTGCTTCCCCGCTATGCGGCGCAGGGTAAGGCCTATGTCAACATTGCCTTCGGTTGCACGGGCGGACGGCACCGCTCGGTCTATTCGGCCGAACAACTGGCAAAAGTCCTGGCCGAAGCCGGGTTTAGTCCCACGGTGATCCATCGCAACCTCGCCTCGCGCGCGGCTGACCTCGTCGAAGGAAAGCATTGACCATGCCGGCGTTCAGCGTCATGGCCCAGCGCCACTTTCCGGCGGGATTCGCCGGCGCGACAGTTCGGAGCATCCCCCCAGCATGATCGGCCTGATCCTGGTTACCCATGGCAAGCTTGCCGAGGAATTCGTCCATGCCATGCAGCATGTCGTTGGCCGGCAGGATGCGGTTGCAACGGTCTGCATCGGACCGAATGACGATATGGAAGCCCGCCGCCGCGAAATCGCCGATGCGGTCAAGTCAGTCGATGGGGGCAGCGGGGTCATCATTTTGACTGACCTGTTCGGCGGAACGCCTTCCAACCTGGCCATCTCGTTGATGGAGGCCGGCAAGGTGGAAGTCATTGCCGGGATCAACCTGCCAATGCTGATCCGCTTGGCCAAGGCCCGCACCTGCATGGCGCTGGGCAAGGCAACCGAGGCGGCCCGTGATGCCGGGCGCAACTACATCACGATCGCATCGGAGTTTCTTGGCCAGGACGCGTGACGACCGGCTGTAGGGTGGGGGAAAGACGGAATGGCTGAGGCGCGCGAAACGGTCGAGATCGTCAACAACCGCGGTCTGCACGCACGGGCCAGTGCCAAGTTCGTCAACGCTGTCGCCAAGCTTCCGGAAGGATTGGCCGTGCGCGTTGAAAAGGACGGCAATGAAGCTGCCGGAGGCTCAATCCTGGGCCTGATGATGCTCGGCGCAGCCAAGGGGGACAGCGTGGACATCGTCGTTTCTGGCGAAGGTAGCGATACGGCGCTGCTCAAGCTGGTCGGCCTGGTCAAGGACGGCTTTGGCGAGGATTGAGCATTTGACCCGCCGCCAGATCACCGGCTTTTCCAATCCCACGGTCAAAGCGCTGCGGGCCCTGCGGGACAAGAAGCACCGCAAGGCCGCCGGCAAGTTTCTGGCCGAAGGGCTGCGCCTGCTGACCGATGCGCGCGAGAGCGGGCACTTGCCCGAAGTGCTGGTTATGGCCGAAGGGCGCGATCCGCATCCATTACTGACCGCGCTGGAAGCTGACGTGATCGCCGCCGGGGGCGAAGTTATCGAAACCAACGCCGATATCCTTGGCAAGATCACTGGCAAGGACAACCCGCAGGCGGTTTGCGGGGTGTTCGCGGAGTTCGACACGAGCCTCGCCGCGCTGGATCGCAGCAAGGCGAAGATCTGGCTGGTGGCCCAGGCGCTGCGCGACCCCGGCAACCTTGGCACCATGCTGCGCACCGGCGATGCCGTCGGCGCAGGTGGTTTGATCCTGATCGACGATTGCGCCGATCCCTTCTCGGCCGAAGCCGTTCGCGCCAGCATGGGGGCAATCTTTACCCAGCAAGTCGCCCAGGCGCGGTGGGATG
>JBEEIN010000253.1:0-7565 GCA_041169825.1 Pseudomonadota bacterium | reverse complement strand
GGCAATCCCGATCAGGTGATCGCCAAGCTGAAGGCCTATCAGGACGCCGGCATGGAAGCCTTTATCCTGTCGGGCTATCCGCACATGCAGGAATGCGATATGTTCGCGCGCTATGTCCTTCCCCAGATCGAGCACGCACCCATCGCCGGCTGACGAAGCCGATGCCGGGGCAGCTGTCGCTGCCCGGCTAGAGCATGTGCTGGACACCTTGTTGGCAGCGCAGGCTGAACTGGATGCGTTGAACGAGGGGCTTGCCGCAGTGCGGCTTGATGCAGCCATCGAGGCCGTAAAAGCCGCGCTGGTTTCAGCGCGTTAGCCGCGCTGCGCTTCGCGAAAACAGCCAAAACTAGTGTTTACGCGGATAGATAACTGCCATTTTGGCGATAAACTTACGTGTTCTTGCGTTCCTTTGTGGGTGGGGGGATATGGGACACCACGAGGTGGAATGGGCCGACGGCAATGAATTGCTGGCGCGTGCCGGCGCGCACGCGCAGCATCTGCGAACGATGGCCAGTAGCCTGTTGGCCATGGCCGAAGCGATCGACAATGATGCCGGGGCACTTCCCGCCGCAGCGGGTACAGCGGCCGTTGCGTTGGGATTCCCAGTGATACCCAGCCGACAGGCGCTGCTCGATCAGGCTATGCAAGACTATGGCCACCGCCGCGCCAGACGCCGACACTTTCCTGCCGATCTGTTTGGCGAACCGGCCTGGGACCTGCTGCTCGACCTGTTTCAGGCGCGACTTGAAGGCAAGATGATTAGTGTCACCAGCGCCTGCATTGCTGCGGATGTCCCGCTTTCCACCGCCTTGCGATGGATCGGCGTGCTGGAATCCGCCGGGCTGGTTGATCGTCGACCGAATGCGAAGGACAGCCGATCAACCTGGGTCAGCCTGACTGATCGGGCGGTGGCTTCCATGACCGACTATTTCGAAGGCTGTCTCGCGCGCGAACGCCGGGCAGAGCGGCTGGCGGAGGAGTCGCTGATCGCAATCCGGGCAAATCAAGCAGCCTGAAACTGCCTGGAAAGGTGGCCGGTCAATCAGGGCTGATTTGGGGAGTGGTGCCCGGAGGCGGATTCGAACCACCGACACGCGGATTTTCAATCCGCTGCTCTACCAACTGAGCTATCCGGGCAACGCATCCAGAAGAAGCCGTGGGGGCCGCTTCGCGTTTGGAAGCGCGCCTATGGCGAAGCTGGCGCGCCTTGGCAAGAGGCTTTCAAGCCTTTCCTTCGTCCTCGTCCAGCGCAGGCGGTCCGGGCAGGGCATAACCGTCTTCCAGCCAGCGCATCAGGTCGCGATCCTTGCACCGGGTGGAGCAGAACGGCGCATGTTCAGGATGGCGCGGCTTGCCGCAGAGCGGGCATTTGCGGATGACAGGACTGGTCATGACTGCAACGCCTGCGCGAAACCGCTTTCCGGTGCAAGGCCGGTGTCATCCTGCCAGCGGATTGCTCGTCCAGCCCGGCGCGCAAGTTCAGTTTCCCATTCGGGGATCACTGCATGACGCACGTCCGGGTGCGCGGTCAGGAGAAGCTGGCTTCCTGGATCCCTTACTTGTTCCGCACGGCGCAGCATCATCAAGGCAGCAGCGCGATTGCGGTTCATGGCAAGCCGATGCAGCAAGGAAGGCCGTTCCAGCCGCGCCACCAAGTGTACCAGCCCAAAGCCGTTCATGGCAGTACGCTCATGCGGCCAGCCTTGCAGGGCTGCGGCCAGGGCGGTATCGACCGCCTGCCGATCGGCCTTGTCTGCCAGCGTGGGAAAATCGATCGCGATTGATCCCGCCAAATCAAGCCGCCGGATGCCGGCAGCCAAGGGCGCGACCGCCGCGAGGGCCAGTGACCGTGCGGGCAGGTCGCCATCGATGTCGATAACGGTCATCGCGGGCGTGGGGCTGATTGTCAGCGTTCCGCCCGCAAAGTCGACCGAGCCATCCCACGCCTCGCCCCAAACCTCTTCCCATAGACCAGCAGGGAAACAGGGAATGATCTTCCCCGGCGGAGAAGGAGCAGGGCAGGGCGCATCGCCCGTCGGCCGGGCCTGGGCGCGCTTGAGCCGGCCAGCTTCGGCGAGTGCGCTGCGGGTCACTTTGAGGCGGATCGGAGCGCCCTCTTGCGCATCGACCGGCAGCTGGTCAACCAGCGCTTCTTCGCCGTTGGCGAACCGCGCAGTGCCGCGGCGTGAGCCGGCCGCACGGGCGATGAGGATCGCATCTTCGACCAGGCCGGCGGCCAACCGACCAGGCCAATCAAGGCGGGCAGCCAGTACTTCGCCGCGGTCGACCAAAAGGGCGCGTGTCTCACCTATTCCGGCTTCGACCAGCCACTCAGCCAAGGGGATAGCCTGCTGACAGCAAGAGGGCGCGGGTTTCAAACAGCGGCAGGCCGATGACGCCGGAATGGCTGCCGGAGACGAAACGGATCAGGGCCTCAGCCCGGCCCTGGATGGCATATCCGCCGGCCTTGCCCAGACCTTCGCCGCTGGCGATGTAGGAATCGATTTCGGCATCGGACAGGCGCTTGAACGCTACGATCGTCTCAACCGTTCGCGTCCGGACCTGTCCGTTCCGGTCGATCACGCAGATCGCCGAGATGCATTGATGGCGACGCCCCGACAATAGACCGAGCAGCTTACGCTGCACGGCTTCGCTGTCTGCCGGTGGCAGTATGCGATGGCCAAGCGCCACTGTGGTATCCCCGGCGAGGACAATCTCGTCCGCATCGCGGGGCACAGCGGTAGCTTTTGCTTGGGCAAGGCGCAGCGCATAGGCCCGCGGACGTTCTCCGGCCAATGGAGTTTCATCGATATCGGGGCTGGCAATGCGGGCCGGAGTGGCACCGATGCGCGCCAGCAAATCACGCCGACGCGGCGATGACGAGGCCAGGACCAGCTGCGGCGCGGTCACCCGCAGGGCTTAACCGAACTGGCCAGGGCCGCCGCGGCCAGGCATGAAGCGGTAGGTGATGCGACCCTTGGTCAGGTCATAGGGGGTCAGCTCGACCAGAACTTCGTCACCAACCAGCACGCGGATGCGGTTCTTGCGCATCTTGCCGGCCGTGTGGCCCAGGATCTCATGGTCATTTTCAAGGCGGACGCGGAACATCGCGTTCGGCAGCAGTTCCACCACCGTTCCGCGCATTTCGAGAAGTTCTTCTTTCGCCATCCGGGCCTAAATTCCAATGTTGTTTGGCTGCATTGCGGCGCGCCATAGCGATGCAAGGCCGAAAAGGAAAGCCTTGGACGTCTGTCCCCTGCCATTTGTCGTTCGTCGACTTGCGACATTCTATTACGCGGGAAGGTCTTGCTATTGCGTGCCCAAGGCTCCATTTGCCGCGATGGGTCGGGGTGCCAGATCGTAAAAATCGTGCGATCACGGAGTTTTAATGCGCAATTTGTCTCTCCTCCCGCTGCCAATCGTCTTGTTCGCAAGTCCGGCCCTGGCATCTGACCAAAAGGGTGATGAGCCGGTGCAGACCGCTGCGCAGGAGGCTGATCCGGTCAGCACCGAGCGCCACGGCAGCGAAATCCTGGTGGTTGCTGAAAAAATCCGCGGACAGGTTGAAAGCCCGGCCCCGCCGATCGCGGTGCTGGATGAAAAGGACATCCAGGCGTTAGGCGCGACCACGCTGGCCGACGTGCTGGTGCAGCTCGCTCCGCAGACCGGATCCGGACGGGGACGCGTCTCTGGCCCGCCAGTGATCCTGATCAATGGCCAGCGGATTGGCAACTTCCGCGAAATGCGGAATTTCCCCCAGGAAGCGATCCGCCGGATCGAGATCCTGCCAGAGGAAGTGGCGTTGCGGTTCGGGTTTCCAGCCAATACGCGCGTCGTCAACATGATCCTCAAGAACAACTTTGCCTCGAAGACGATCGAGGTGGAGGCTGGGGTGCCGACCCGCGGGGGCTTCTGGAACTATGATGGAGAGGCGACGGCATTGCGGATCAAAGGCCCGCAGCGTTTCAGCGTTACGGCCAAGATTGACGATACGTCAGAGCTGACCGAGGCAGAACGCGGCGTGGTCCAGACGGCGGGATCGGTGCCGACGGTGGCGACCGATCCGAACCCGGCTGATTTCCGTTCGCTGATTGCCGATAGCCGCGAACTTGGGTTTAACTTTTCCTTGGCACGTGGCCTGGGCAAAGACGGGCTGGGCGGAAATTACAGCGTGAATGGCAATGTCACACGCAATGATAGTCGCCGCTATTCCGGCCTTGATGTCGTAACGCTGCGCGCGCCGTCGGGGGCAACGGCAATCCGCACGCTTGCCGATCCGCTGGAACGGACCACGCGCACCACCACTGCGCAAGGCGGGGGAGCGCTCAACACGCGGCTCGGGGCATGGCAGGTCAGTGCAACGCTGGATGGCACCCATGCTGAAAGCCGCACCGATATCGATCGCCGCGCCAACACTGCAGCGCTGGTCTCTGCAGCGGCCGCCGGCACCTTGCCAATCACCGGGGCTTTGCCGGCTGTCGCCAATGCCGGTTTCGATACGGCCCTCAGCAATACGGAGAGCCTGACCAGCCTGGTCACACTGATCGGCCGTCCAGCGCGGCTGCCGGGGGGTGAGGTCACCGCCACGCTGCGCGCCGGCTATGCCTGGTCCGACATCGTCAGCAGCGATACCCGCTCGGCTGCTGGCGCGGTAAATTTGCGGCGCGGCGATCTGAATGGGGCAATCAACGCCGGGGTGCCGATCACCAGCCGTCGCGAAAATTTTGGTGCGGGGCTGGGCGATCTTTCGGCCAACTTCTCGGCTGGCTGGAATCACTTGTCTGACTTTGGATCGGTGGTTGACTGGAGCGCGGGCCTGACCTGGTCACCGCTCAAGTTCGAAAAGTTGAGCCTGACGGCAAGCTATCTGGTCAACGAGATCGCACCGGGTCTGGCACAGCTTGGCAACCCCCAGACTGTTACCTTTAACGTCCCGGTCTTTGACCTGGTGCGGGGCGAGACGGTTCTGGCGACCGTGGTCGGCGGCGGGAACCCGTCGCTGCGCAAGGAACGCCAGCGCGACTTGAAGCTTGGTGCAAATTGGCAGCTGCCGATCCTGCAGAATTCCAGCCTTGTCGTCGAATATTTCCGCAACCGTTCGGACAATGTGACCGCCGGCTTTCCTTTGCTGACGCCGGAAATCGAGGCCGCCTTTCCGGGTCGGGTGACCCGCGATGCCAGTGGCCGGCTGATTTCCATCGACCAACGCCCGGTTACCTTTGCCGAGCAAAACGCCTCTCGGCTGCGCTGGGGTTTCAATCTCAGTGGCCAGATTGGCAAGGCACCAGGCGGTGGCGGCTTCATGGGCATGATGGGCGGTGGTGGTGGGCCGCCGCGTGGTGCCGGGGCTTCGGCAGGCGGGCCGCGCCCGCCGGGTGGCGGTGCAAGTCGCGGCGGTGGCGGCGGCGGGGGTATGATGGCGATGATGGGTGGAGGTCGTGGACCAGGGCGCTGGAGCCTTGGCGTTTTCCACACCGTGCAGTTCGACAGCTCTGTGCTGATCGCACCGGGTATCGCGCAGCTTGATCTGCTGAATGGGGATTCGCTGTCTTCATCCGGATCGCCGCGCCATACGATCGAATTCAATGGCGGCCTGTTCAAGAACGGTTTTGGCACCTTCTTCAACGGTACCTGGACCGGCCCGTCGCAGTTGACCGGGGTGACCAATCTGCGTTTCGGCAGTGTCACCAAGGTGAACATCAATTTCTTCGCAGGGCTGGGGCAGCAGCAGAAGCTGGTCAAGAAAGTGCCCTTCTTCAAGGGCTCTATGCTGTCGCTACGGTTCGAGAACCTGTTCGATAGCCGCCAACGCGTCACCGATGGCAGCGGGGCGGTGCCGATCAGCTATCAGCCCGACCTGATTGATCCACGCGGCCGGGTCGCCAAGATCGAGTTCCGCAAGATGTTTTGATGAGATGGGTCCCGGCCGGCAATGACCGGCCGGGACGCGTTGATCAGGCGGAGTGGAACGCCGCCAGGATCAGGTGGAGCGAGAGCGCGATCAGCGCCAGGCTCGACAGGGCAAACAGCATGAAGCGCACCATCACACGGTTCCAGGTGGCCTGGACGATCGAGTGGACGATCCGCAGGCCGACATAGGCCCAGGCGATCGTGGCGTTCAGGCCATCACCCTGACCAATCAGGGCCAGGGCCAGCGCCACCGCATAAAACACGGTCGGTGCTTCGTGCAGGTGGTTATAGTTGTGGGCGACCCACTGGGTGTTCGCCGGAAGCAGGTTGTCGAGCGCCTGGCCGGTGCCGCCGATCAGGTTCTTGGTATCGATCTTGGCCTTGGCCATGGCCGGGATCCGCGTGGCATACATCCACAGCCACATGATCATCGTCCAGCCGGCCAGCACGGCCACCGGCTTCAGGATTTCCATTCCAATCATTATCATTCTCCCCCGTAATTACGCGCCAAGCAGCGTTAGCTTGGCCGCGTGCAGTGCCAGCATCAGCAGGCACAAAGTTGATAGCATGAACAAAGCGAAGCGCACCGACACCTTGTTGACGGTCGCCTGCCACAGCGAATGCAGGATCCGCAGCACGGCATAGGCCCAGGCGAACAGCACATCGTGTTCGGCCGGTCCCATGATCGCCAGGATTGCGACGGTGGCATAGAACAGTGTCGGCTGTTCCATCAGGTGCGTGTAATTGTGCGATTTCCAGTTGATCTGATCGGGGATTACGCCTTCCAGATCCTGTCCGCGGCCACCCGGCTTCGCAGCGCCCAGGCCACCGCGCTTGGCAATTGCCGGCAGGCGCGTGCCAGCCATCCAGAACAGCATCACGATCGACCACAGCACCAGCACGGCGGCTGGCGCCAAAATCTGTGCCTGCATTGTCTCCCCCTCTATTTCATTAACCCGTGAGGTGCAGGGTGTTCCGCCTGATTCCGATTGTCAAATGCAACTAGTCATCAGCGCTCAGGGCCTTGGCAAAGCTGGCGGGATCGGTGTTGCCACCGGTCAGCATGATGGCGGTTCGCCCATCCAAGGGAACCTTGCCGGCCAGCGCCGCCGCCAGCGCTGCCGCGCCGCCCGGTTCCAGCACGAGATGCAGCTTGGAAAAGGCAAAGCGTTGCGCCGCGCGGACTTCGGCCGGGGTGACTGACAGACCATAGCCGCAGCGCTCTTTCAGAATGGCGAAGTTGATCGGCCAGGTCGCCGGGGTTTGCAGGGCGTCGCAGGCCGTCGGCGGGGCATCCTTGGCGACGCGCTGGATTTCACCTGTGGCAAGGCTGCGGGCGACATCGTCCCAGCCTTCCGGCTCAACCGGCACGATCTCGGCATCGGGGCAGGCAAGCGCGAGGCCGGCGGTCAGCCCGCCGCCGCCGCAGCACACCACGATCCGGCTGGGCCCTTCCAGCCCGCGCGCGCGCAGCTGGGCGGCAATCTCGATTCCGGCTGAGCCTTGCCCCTCGATCACCCAGGGGTCACCATAGGCATGGACCAGGGTGGCTCCGGTTTCGTCGATCAGCCTCTGCGCCACGGCATCGCGGTCTTCGCCGCCGGGGCGATCATAGAGCACCACGTTCGCGCCCATCGCCCGGGTGGCTTCCAGCT
>JBEEIN010000252.1:0-6567 GCA_041169825.1 Pseudomonadota bacterium | reverse complement strand
AACTGCGTACCCGCATTCTCCAGCACATGAACGCCTGGGGGCAGACCGCCAATGTCCAGTTCAGCGAGAGCACCAGCGATCCGGCGGTGCGGATCTCACGCGATCGCCCCGGGCACTGGTCATACATCGGCACCGATGTCCTGCTGATCGACAAACACCAGCCGACCATGAACCTGCAAGGGTTCACGATGAACACGCCCGACAGTGAATTCTACCGGGTCGTCCGCCACGAAACCGGCCATACGCTGGGCTGCCCACACGAACATATGCGCGCCGAAATCATTGCTCAGATCGACGAGCAGAAGGCGATCCAGTTCTATGGCGCAACCCAGGGCTGGAACGAGGCGCAGGTCCGCGCACAGGTTCTCACCCCACTGCCGTCCAGTTCAATCTGGGCAACCACCAGCCCGGATCGGCAGTCGATCATGTGCTATCAAATCCCGGCATCGATCACCAAGAACGGCATCGCCATCCCGGGCGGGTCCGATATCGATCCGCTCGATTTCGAATTCATGGGCAAAGTCTATCCCAAGGCCGAGGCGGTCGCTGGCAGTGCGCCATCGGGCAGTTCAGATATCGACCTGGCAATCCATCCGGCTGCCACCGCGGGGCATCACGGCAGCACTTGCAAGGGCTGTATCGATGTTGCCCTGAAAGGTGGGGCCCGGCTGTCTGTCCCGCCAGAGGCGACCGAGGCGCAGGTGCGAATGCTGCTCGGCGCGCTGCGCTGACCCACCAGCCCGCACCCGCCCGACCCGGGTTGCCAGATCAACCTGCATACGCCGGAGCCGCAGGGTTCCGGCGTTTTTGCAGGAGATACTACGTGCATACCCTGCATTTCCTCGCAGCATCCCTTCAACTCATCGCGCGGCGGGTGGACGGGCGAGTCGCGTTAGACAATCTGAAAGCATGTTTGGGCTATCGCTGCGCCGGTGACGAACCACCGTTTCCTTCGCCTGTTGGCCGGTCTGACCTTGGCCAGCGCCTTGGCCATGCCTGCCGGGGCGGCGCGCGCGGAAAGCTTTCAGACGGAATTCGACAAGGTTTTTGGCAAGACCCCGCGCGCCCCGCGCGAGGTGCAGCCCACGGTCCGCCCGTTTGTTGCACCTGTGCAGCCGGCCACGACCTATGGCGGGGGCCTGGAAGCCACCATCGCGAACCTCGCCAATGCGGCGCAGGGCCGGATCGGTGTGGCCGCGATGGACCTCGGCACCGGGCGGACGATTACCGTTCTGGGTGACCAGCCGTTTCCGATGGCCAGCACCAGCAAGATCGCCATCGCCGCGACCTATCTGGATCTGGTCGACCAGGGCAAGCTGAAGCTGAGCGACAAGTTCCCCCTGATGATCCCGCAACGCTCGGCCCGTTTTTCGACCCGGGTGGCCCCGGTTCGACCCGGCGCCAGCCTGACGGCGCAGGGCCTGATCGAGCTTTCGATCACCCGCAGCGACAATCCCGCGACCGACGCCTTGCTGGCCGCCGTTGGCGGCCCGGCTGCAGTCAATCGCTGGCTGCGCAAGGCCGGCCTGTCCGGCATGCGGTTGGACCGCGATATCGCCACCCTGGTGCGCGATGATGGTGAGTTCAACCCGGCCACGACGGTTGACCCGCGTGACAGCGCCACCCCGCTGGCGATGGTGCAACTGCTGGCCGGCCTGCACGAAGGCCGCTGGCTGAGCAGTTCAAGCCGCGAAGTCCTGCTTGGGGCCATGGCCCGCTGTCTGACCGGCAAACGCCGCCTGCGGGCGATGCTGCCAGGCGAGGCCCGGATTGCACACAAGACCGGGACGCTGAACAACACGTCGAGCGATGTCGGCATCATCCACACGCCCGACGGCCGCGCGATCGCGATCGCTGTCTATGTGACCGGCCAGGGCGGCAAGGCGAACCGCGATTACCGCATCGCCTCGATCAGCCGCGCCGTTTATGACGGTTACCTGACCGAAAGCTCTAGCCTGCGCCGCACGGCTTCGCGCTGACAGCCGGCCAGGTTTCGACCGGCAACGGGCGATTTTCTGAAAAGACCAAAGGAAAAGGGCGCCGGGATTAACCCCGGGCGCCCTCCCCTCTCCAGTTCGTCTGAACTCTAGAATTCGACGCTCGCCCGAGCGTAGAGGTAGCGGCCGTTGAAGCCGAAGGGCGAGAAGATCGAAAACGGAATGTACTGCTGGTTGGCCGGATAGACCCCGCCGATTGCCGCCGGGCGCAGGCCATAAGGCGAACGGTCCGGATAGACGTCGAACAGGTTGTCGGCCCCGATGGCGAGGTTGACGCGCTCGATCGGCTTGAAGCGCAGTTCGAGGTCCGAGATCCACTTGGCGCTCAGGAAGATGTCGTCCGGACCATAGGCGATCAGCGGATCACCCGAGAGCGGGCTGGCCGAACCCGGCGAGGTCACCTTGCCATAGCGGGTGGTGCGGGCGGTCAGCCCGAACTTGCCGACATCACCATCAAGGCTCAGCACAACCTTGTCGCGCGGCTGGCCTTCGGTGAAGCGGATGCCTTCAACACGACCGAACAGGATCAGGCCGGGGATCGTGGCCAGCGGACCCAGCTCGTTCTTGCGGGCCAGGATCTTCTGCTTGTTGTAGTTGTAGGCAGCCGTCAGGTTCCACTTGCCCACGCCTTCGATCGGCAGGCGCCAGTTCAGCACGGCATCGACACCCTGGGTGCGGGTGTTGAGGCCGTTGATGAAGAAGCGCGCCGCGCCGACCGAGTTGAACCCGTTGGCATCAAGCACAGCCTTGACCGCCGCGTTGACAGCCGAGGTGCCGCTACCAGCAGCCCCGAGGTTTTCGGTCAGCACGATGCGGTCGTTGATGCGGATGTTGTAGTAGTCAACCGTCAAGGTCAGGCCCGAAACCGGGTTGGCAGTGAAGCCGCCCGAGAGGTTGAACGACTTTTCCGGCTTCAGCGGCTTCGAACCCAGTGCCTTGGCAACCGGGCTGCTGACCGCCACCGTCGAGATATCGACCGGCAAGCCGGCGATGAAGTTGGTCGAGGTGGTGGTGAAGTACTGCTGGTGCAGCGACGGCGCGCGGAAACCGTTCGAGACCGAACCGCGCAGCGCGAAACCGTCGGTGAACTCATAACGGGCAGCGAACTTGCCGGTGAGGGTCGAGCCGAAGTCCGAATAGTGCTCGTAACGGGCGGCAGCCGTCGTGGTCAGGCCCTGGGCGAGTTCGGTATCGAGTTCGATATAGCCCGCAACGTTGTGGCGCTTGGCATTGGTGGTGCTGCTGACGGGGATGCCAGGGAAGCCCTGGGCACCGGCCGCGGCCGCACGGCCGGGGAAGCTGCAGACGTTGGTCGTGGCGTTGAACACACCCGAAGCAGCGGCGCAAGACAGGGCCGTGCCGGTGAACGAAGCCTGGAACAGCGGACCGGTTGCAAACGACTGGTTGTCACCCGGACGGATCGAGAAGCGCTCCGAACGGTATTCGCCACCAAAGGCCAGGGTCAGCGGGCCAGCGAAGCCCAGGTCAAACTCGCGGCTCACGTCGAGGTTGGCGAGGACATGGCGATAGGCCAGGCCGCCGGCATCGAAGCTGCGCTGGCTCGACGGCCCGAAGCTGGTGTTGAGCGAGTTTTCGACGCGATAGTCGAAGTTGTTCTGACCCCAGGTCAGCGACGCGTCGGCATTCCATTCGCCGGCGGTGGTGCGGACACCCATGGTGGCCGCGCGGTCGGTCAGATCCGACTGAATGAATGGCAGGAAGCCATCCGGGGTCAGCGCCACGAAGTTGGCGTTGCTCGGCGAGGTGCTGGGCGTAATGGCGCTCCAGTCGCGGTTCGCGGCCGCATTGGCCTGGCGGTAATTGGCCGCACTCAGCGAATCGCGCTGGTTATAGCTGGCGAAACCATAGAGCTCGAGCGAATCGCCGATCGGCAGGCCCATGTTGGCGAACAGGATGAAGTCATCAGCCTTCGGATCGCCGAAGCGGAACTGCAGGCGGTTGAACGTAATCTCGCGCGGGTCGAACGTGGTCGCCGTCGGGCGGATGTAGTTCGGCCGCAGGTCATAGCCCTGACGGTTGGTATAGCCGCGGCGGCGATACTCGGCGGTGAAGTTCACGTAACCATCTTCCACGCCGAAGAACGGCAGGCCGATGTTGGTCGCGATCGAATAGCTCTCGCCGTCGCGGGCCTTGCGCTCGCCATCGGTGTTGGCAAGGAAGTACCGGTTGTCGGTCGGGTCAAGCGACGGGGCGCCACCAGTCAGGGCCAGGCCGGTAACATTGGCCACACCCGAAATGGTGGTATCGTACTTGCCATAGCTGATCGAGGCGCGGCCACCTTCGCTGGCCTTCTTCAGACGGATGTTGATCACCCCGGCAATGGCATCAGAGCCATATTGCGACGAAGCGCCATCGCGCAGCACTTCGATCCGGTCGATCGCCAGGGCGGGGATGGCGTTCATGTCCACCGCGGCCGAACCGCGACCGACCGTGCCATTGATGTTCAGCAAGGCCGAAACGTGGCGGCGCTTGCCATTGACCAGCACCAGCGTCTGGTCCGGGCCAAGGCCACGCAGCGTGGCCGGACGCAGCGCGTCCGAACCATCGGCAATGGCCGGCTGCGGGAAGTTGAAGCTGGGCACCAGCTTGTTAAGGATCTTGTTAGTTTCAACCTGGCCGCCTTCGGTCAGTGTCTCGCCCGAGAGCACATCGACCGGCACCGGGGAGTCTTCAACCGTGCGGGCAGTGGAGCGCGTGCCGGTCACGATGATGACCTGTTCTTCCGGCGCGTCGGCCGAGGTGCCCTGGGCTGCGGCAGGCGCGGCGAAAGGCAGGGCGGAGAGCGAGGCCAGCAAGGCAAGGCGCAAGTTCGATCGCATCAGAATTCCCCTTGTAATCGTCTGGTAATCGTAGGCCCGGCTCGCGGTCGATGCGAGCGGGTCAAAAGACTGGGGCAGGATTACGCAATTGCAGCATATCCGGGCAAGCACGCGCCATCGTGGCGCAAGATTTTGCGCCCCCCCTGTGGCAGCCGGGTAACGCCGGTTTACTGGGCGTAAAGCGCCTTGCGCGGACCAAGGTAGCCGAACAGGTAGGCTGCGACCTTGCGCATCTGGATTTCCTCCGCACCTTCAGTGATCCGATAGCGACGGTGGTGGCGGAAGATGTGCTCAAACGGCTTGTGGCGTGAATAGCCAATCCCGCCATGAACTTGCATCGCCCGGTCAGCCGCTTCGCAGACCAGCCGGTTGGCGTAGTAATTGCACATCGAAATCTTGTCCGAGAGCCGATGCTCGATCTCCTTGTGCTCAAGCTGGTCCATTTCCCAGGCGGTCTTGTAGATCAGGGTGCGCAGCATCTCGCACTGGGTCGCCAATTCAACTAAAGGAAATTGGATGCCTTGGTTGCGCGCGAGTTCCTGGCCGAACGGCTTGCGCTCGCGCGCGTACTTGACCGATTCCTCCAGACAATAGGTTGCCGCGCCCAGCGAGCTGGCCGCCTGACGGATGCGGTTCTGGTGGACAAAGCTCTGGGCGATCGACAGGCCGCCATCGACCGGGCCCAGCACCGCGCTTTCCGGCACCCAGCAGTTTTCGAAATGCATCCGCGGGTGGTCGGTCGGCATGTTGAAGGTCCACATGTACTCGTCCACCACCATGCCGGGGGTGCCGGCAGGAACCAGCAAGCAGGTAATGCCCTTGGCATCGCCGGCCTTGCCCGAGGTGCGGCAGAAGGCCGCGCAATGGGTCGCCACATGCATGCCCGTGATCCACATCTTGCGCCCGTCGATCCGCCAGCCAGGCACGCCATCACGGGTTTCGTGCACGGCCACGGTTTCCATGTGGGTGGCGTCTGAACCGTGGTCCGGCTCGGTCAGGCCAAAGGCCACGCGCCGTTCGCGGGCAAACCCGCCCAGGATGAATTCTTCCTGCTGCTCTGGCGTGCCGAAGTGTTCGAACATGGCCACGAAGGGGAAGTTGCCGACGATCGAATGCTCGTTCTGCAAATCGTTGTGCAGGCCCAGCCCCATGGCGGCAAAGCGATCGCGGATCACCGCCATCCAGAGGTTGGATCCATCCTTGCCGCCGTACTTTTTGGGTGCGGAAAAGCGCCAGTGGCCCGCCGCATCGGCGCGGCGGCTGGCTTCGACCAGCAGCTTTTCCCACTCATGCCGGGGTAGCCCGCCGTTTTCGAAATCGGTCCGCGCCCATTCGCGGCGATGATCGAAGAAGCGGATATTGTCATCCTGCTGCTCCAGCGGCTTGATCTCGGCCGCGATGAAGGCGTCCAGCTCGTCCAGATAGGCCAGCAGATCGGCGGGGAGCGCAAAATCCATCTCAGTGTCCTTCCCATTGCGCCCGGGCCGCAGCCAGAGCTGGATACTTCGGCATGTCGGCAGAAAGCTTGTTCAGCGCCATGCGGCGCAGCCGGGCGAGCAGGCCAGGCGTGGTCAGGTCCGCCCGGCCAGCCAGGATCTCGGCGGTCAGGGCGGGGTCGGTTGCCACCGGGCGCTGTTCGATCTCGCGCGCAACGATGCCCAGGGCATTACGCGCCACGGCCAGGTCAAATTTGCCGCGCCCGCTGACCAGTGGCTTGATATCGCTGGCCA
>JBEEIN010000251.1:0-9438 GCA_041169825.1 Pseudomonadota bacterium | reverse complement strand
GGGTGGGGCGGTTGTTCGCCTGGCCCTGCGCCCAGGCAGCGGGTGGGCAGAGCAGGGCCAATATCGCAACCCCGGCAAGGCCACGCGGCCCAGTCAATCGCCTGATCATTTCGGCGTCCCTCCCATCGCGCGCATGATCGCGTTTTCATAGTTCCGGATGTTGACCGGGTTCAGCGGATCGAGCTGGTACAGAAACGCCCGGGCTTCGGCGCGATAGGCATCCAGGTTGTGGTCATGCTCTGCCTTGGCGCGCAGCAGAGCCAGGGCGCCGTCTTCCGGATCATAATTGTCATAACGATAGCCGCAGCTGCCCAGGAAATCCGAATTGTGGATCAACGGGAACCCCCCGTGGAGGGCTTCATAATACACATAGTTCTGGCCGTTTTCCCAATGATGCGAGACCACTGCATCGGCCAGCTCGGTCATGATCTGGAACACCGGTAGCCGGCCTTCGAACGTGCCTGCACCGTGCTGGACGATCTTCAGGCTGCGCGCATAGCCGATGAAGGTTGCATGTTCTTTGAGTGCCAGG
This sequence comes from Pseudomonadota bacterium, assembly GCA_041169825.1. GTDB lineage: Bacteria > Pseudomonadota > Alphaproteobacteria > Sphingomonadales > Sphingomonadaceae > Novosphingobium. Next base: position 8,906 of record JBEEIN010000251.1, on the reverse strand, counting down.
GCGTTGAAAACGTACATGTGCTGGATCGCGTTCGGGTCGTGGCGATAGGCCACATCACACAGCAGCATCGGCAGGTGGCAGGTCTTCACCGAGCAGATGTTGGGTTCCAGCACGGCGATCCGCCAACGTTTGGCACCGGCGCGATAGGCGAATGGCTTGCCGATTTCCTTGGCGGAGCGATCCACCAGCATCGGGCTCCACAGGTGCTGCATGACATGGACCGGAGCCGAAAAACCGAACTGGTAATACTGTGCGCAAGTCTTTTCGAAGGCCGGCAGGGTCCAGATCTCGTCATAGGGGATTTTGGCGAACAGCATGCCCGGTTCCATTTGATAGGCCATGCGTTCGGCATCGATAATAAAGTCGCTGGCCACGCGCATGCCGATCACGGTGCCGCCGCGGGCCTTGAAGCTGCGGGCCCAATCGCCGTTCAGTTGGGCGCTAAGCTCGATGATTACATCGAGCTCATTCATTGCTTCGTCCATCGTCAGCACCGGCACCGGCGAGTTCGAAAGGAACTCCTTCGAGTTTTCCGGCATGCCGGGGCCCCCGTTGACCAGGAAGGTCTTGCTGAACATCCGCGACTGCTTGAGCAGCATCAGCAGGAAGCCGGCGTTCTGGAAAATGCCATTGTCCCATAGCGACTGGATGCCATCTTGCAGGAAGATGGTGACACCCACCTTAAGGTCGGATGTGCGCCCGGCGGCCCGGGCGGCAGCCTTGGTCTTGCGGCTCATCAGATCGTTGCCTTCGAATTCATCAGGCTGACAAGGCGACGCGCATGGGCATCGCGGTTCGCGCGGTTAATCGGGTTTGATTCCTCGATCTTGCGGGCGTTGCGGTTGCGATGGAATTCCAGATTCGCATCGTGTTCGGCCAGGGCAAGGCGGAACTGTTCAAGCCCGGCGCCGATGTCATTATCGGGGTAATAATACCCGACATCGGCAAACAGCGGAGAGTTATGGATCAGCGGATAATTGCCGCGCAGCGCATCCAGGTAGACATAGTTCTGCGTGCATTCCAGCTGATGGCTGATCACCATGTTGGCTGAAACGGCCATGACGTGGGCAAAGAAATCGCGAGCGGCAATCGTCAGCTTGCCATCGGCATAGAGGCCGAACTGCTCCACCAGGTGAATGAAGGTGCGCTGTGCGGCCATGTGGTGGCCGTTCATGAACATGACCTTTTCGATCCGATCGGGCATCTCGGCATAGGCCGCCTCGCAGATCATGAAGGGGATCGTGCCCAGCTTGATCGGCGAGATGTTCGGTTCGAATATGGCTGGCACCGCCTTCTCCAGCGATCCGGGTTTGTAGCCGAATTCAAACCCGTGGGCCTGTTTCAGCTCGGTTGCCGACTGGTCCAGGAATACTGGCGACCAAAGATAGGGCACTTCGTGGACCGGCCGCTCGTGCATGGCGCGCAGCATCGGGATGAACGGACGGTCCTTGGGCAGCACCCAAACCTCGTCACAGCGTTGCGGATCGGCGAAGTAGGAGGGTTTGTTAAAGATCGTCGGCTCAACCAGCGCGTGATAGGGCTGGCCGCAGACATAGGATACCACCTTGCCGCCGCGGGCGCGGAACCGGCTCAGCCACTCGACATTGATCCCGCCCGATACCTCGAACACCACGTCGATCACGTCGGCGCAATCGTTCAGTGGCACCAGCTCGAACTGCTCGCCGATTCCGCTCGTGCCAGGCGGGGTGGCTTGCTGATCGCCGGTGTTGATCAGCACGACCTTCTCAACAAACGGCACCGCCGCCAGTGCACAGGCCAGGTGGAACACGTTCTGACCGATGCCATTGTTCCAGATGTTCTGCCCTTCATGGGTCAGCAGCGAAAGGCCGATGCGCACTACAGTCTAACTCCGTCCCAATCCCCAGCGCCGGGCCGATCGCGCCCTGATCGCCGCATTTGCGTGGCCGGCCACCTAAAATCACGCCGGACCGCCACCTGAAGCATCGTCTACATAAACATTGGGGTGAGTGCGAAAAGTACTTTGTGTGAAAAATTTGCCAATCTAAATTATCAACATTTATATAATATAACTTCCTAATGCCAGTTATCGCAAAGTTATTCGAGGATGTTTCCTATTTGTGGCTATAATATATAAACTGCCTTAAAACGTGTGCATATAGTACACACTGTTCTGCTTTTATCTTTTCGAATCCACGCATATCCCGAAGGTGCGCTCATCGGGCAGCGCGACGCGTGCTCTGCAAATGGCTGGAGGCGTTGCGGCACGAAGATGCTGCGATGAACTCATGGGGCCTACGGGACTAAAGGGAACAAGGGTAAAAGTATGACCAAGAACAACTCTCAGAAGCTTCTGCTCGCTTCGTGCACTGCGTCCGTAGTGGCCGTTGCGCTGGGCGCGACTGCCGCCCAAGCTGCTCCGGGCCTGCTCGATGGCGGCGCCACGAAGGCCAGCACTTCGACCGCGCTATCGACGGCAACCTCTTCGGCCAACTCGGCGGTTGCCGTGCTCAGCACTGCCACTTCGACCGCTACTTCGGCTTCGACTGTCACCTCGATCCTGACTGCAACGCTGACCGCAACTGAACTTTCGCTGCAGAGTACGATTAGCAGCCTGACCTCGACCTCGACTGCGCTCTCAACGCAGCTGTCGACGCAGACCAGCACTCTGGCCGTGCAGCAGTCGACACTGGCTGTCGCGACCTCGACCGCCGCCTCGACCTCGACCTTGCTGTCGTCGGCGACTTCGACCGTTGGCTCGACCTCGACCGTCCTGTCGACCGCGACCAGCACCAATGCCTCGGCACTTGCCTCCCAGGCATCGGTATCGACCGTGAACGCGACAGCCGCCGCTGCCGTTGCCACGCAGCAGGGCGTCGTCAATGCTCAGGCAATCACGATCACGTCGACCAGCACTACTGCCAGCACGAACGCCAGCACTCTGGCTTCGACCAGCACTGTGTTGTCAACTTCGCTCACGTCAAACACCGCACTGACTGCCGCCTTGACCTCGACCGGCGCTGCCTCGCTGGCTGCCGCTACCAGCACCAGCCTTGCAGCCACCTCGACCGTGGCCTCGGTTACTGCAGTTGTCGCAACGACCAGCACGACTGTATCGAATGTGAACGCTACGCGTTCGATCCTCGATACGACGGCTTCGAGCGTGAATACCTTCATCGCCAGCGCTTCGAAGGAATTGCAGTCAGACACTGCAGGACTGACTTACGAAACCCAGGTGCTTGGTGCTCTGAACGACCTCGACACCCGGACGACCACCAACACCTCGGCGATTGCTTCGCTTAGCACCGGCCTCGCAACCGAAGTCAGCACTCGCGCATCGCAAGTTGCGACGCTCAGCACGGGCCTGGCCAACGAAATCACGGCCCGCACCGCTGCCGATACGGCGCTCCGCACCGATCTGACCGCGGAAACCAACGCCCGTATCGCTGCGGACCAAGCTCTGCAGACCCAGATCAACAACGGCGTTGCCACCGCGATCGCTCTGGGCGGCGCCACGATCCTGCCGGACAGCACCTTCACCCTTTCGGGTAGCGTGGGCTTCTATCAGGGCTCGTCGGCCATCGCGGTCAACGCTGCTGCCAGGGTTAGCGACAAGGTCTATGTGACCGGCGCCATTGGCGGCGGTGTCAGTTCGGGCGGCAAGCTCGGCGGCCGCGTCGGCGTCGTGATCGGCTTCTAAGCCTAGCGACTAGCGAAGAACGGGGGCCGGCATCACCGATGTCGGCCCCATTTCTATGAGCCATGCTGGCGATGCCGATGCCAGGCCCGGCGGCGCCAGGATCAATCCACCGCAAATGTGCCTGCCGCTGTCCCGGAAGAGCAGATGGACATCGCGGCGTCAGCGCCTGGAGATAGGGTCATGACTGTCGAAAAGGCCAAGGCACTGCTCGAAATGGAGCAGGATCTGGTCCGGCAGATCGGCGCAAGAGCGCTAACCCCGGAGGCACGCCTGGTGCTGCTGCTCATGTCCGAAGGGCCAATGCCCATCAAGCGCGCGATGATTGAATCGGATCTATCCTATCGCGGCTTCTACAACATGATCGATCGCCTGATCAGCCGCGGCACCCTGGTGCGCGAACCTTCCCAGCAAGACCGACGAATCCAGTTGCTGCGGCTCACTGCTGGCTTGCAAGCCACCTAAGATCGATCGCCTCGAAGGTGTGCAGACCGGCTTTCCAGCATTGGCGAAAAGGTTGTTCGCCTGACCTTTCAGCCAATCACACCAAACAGGTCGTGCTCGTCGGCATCCTCAATCGTAACATTGACGATATCGCCCGGCTGTAGGCTGGCGGGAACTTCCCGAAGATGCACCGCGCCGTCGATCTCGGGCGCATCGGCCTGTGATCGGCCGGTGGCGCCGATGTCGCCATCCTCGTCCGGTTCGCCCACCGCATCGATAATCACCGGCAGGGTGCGGCCGATTTTCGCCTGCAGTTTGGCCGCGCTGATCGCGGCGGTCTTTTCCATGATCCGGGCATAGCGCTCTTCCTTGACCGCTTCGGGCACGGCGCCCGGCAGGTCATTGGCAGCGGCACCAGCGACGGGTTCAAAGCGGAACGCGCCAACCCGGTCGAGCTGGGCTTCGTCCAGCCAATCGAGCAGATATTGGAAATCGGCCTCGGTCTCACCCGGGAAGCCAACCACGAAGGACGACCGCACCGCTATGTCGGGGCAGATTTCGCGCCACGCCTGCAGTCGTTCCAGCACTTTGGCTTCGTTCGCCGGACGCTTCATCGCCTTGAGCACATTCGGGCTGGCGTGCTGGAACGGGATGTCGAGGTAGGGCGTAAGCAGCCCTTCGGCCATCAGCGGGATCACGGCATCGACATGCGGATAGGGATAGACGTAGTGCAACCGCACCCAGGGGGCCTGCCCGTCCGGCGTGCGCAGTTGGCCCAGTTCGCGGGCCAGATCGGTCATATGGGCGCGAACCGCGCGGTCCTTCCACTGGCGGCTCTCATGCCGGATATCGACGCCATAGGCAGAGGTATCCTGGCTGATCACCAGCAGTTCCTTCGTGCCGGCGGCGACCAGCTTTTCCGCTTCGCGCAGCACGGCATCGACCCGCCGGCTGGCGAGTTTGCCGCGCAGTTGCGGGATGATGCAAAAGGCGCAGGCGTGATTGCAGCCCTCTGAAATCTTGAGGTAGCTGTAGTGCCGCGGCGTCAGCTTGACGTCGGGCTGGGGGATCAGATCGATGAACGGCCCCTGCGAAGGCGGGGCCGCCTCGTGCACGGCCTCGACCACGGCTTCGTACTGGTGCGCACCGGTCACGGCGAGCACTTGCGGGAAGCGGGCGCGGATCGTCTCGGCCTCGTCCCCCATGCAGCCGGTGACGATCACCCGACCGTTTTCGGCAATCGCCTCGCCAATCGCGGCCAGGCTTTCCTCTTTGGCGGAGTCCAGGAAGCCGCAGGTGTTGACCAGCACGACATCGGCCCCGGCATAGTCGGGGCTCATCGCATAGCCATCGGCGCGCAGCCGGGTCAGGATCCGTTCGGAATCGACCAGCGCCTTCGGGCAGCCCAGGCTGACCATGCCGACACGTTTCTGGTCTGGAAGTTCAAGTGTCATGGGGGCGGGCCCTTACACTGCGCGGGGCGAAAGTGCTAGGGAAAGCGGATGGAGATCACGATCACCAAAGGGCCGGCCGAAGACCGGATCGCCATCGATCATGGCAAGGGCCGCAGGATGGAGACCAGCTTTCCGAAGAAGGGCTTCATCCCGCACGATGCGGTGCACCTGTTCGTTGAAGCCGAACTGGGGCTCAAGCAAGGCTTCTGGGGCATGGTCGCCGCCGGGCGTCACCCTGAAGAGATCGCCGGGATCGCCAAGGCGGCTGGTCACGCCAGTGCTTCGCGCAACAGGGTGCCGGATGCCAGCATCGTCGAACTGTTGCAGGCGGAACGGCTGGTCGAATGCTTTGAAGCGGACCAGTGGAGCGAGAGCAGCGGCGCGGCAGAGGATCTGATCGCAATGGCAGAAGTCGCCTGCGCCGCATCGCACGTGGCGCTGCCGGCCATCGATGCCGAACAGGTTCAGGCGATCCGGACGGCGATCAGCACCTTTGCCAAGGATTGGATGGCCGCACCGCTGGGCTATGCGGTCAGCTTTAACTGGGAGCAGGCAAATGGGTGAAGTGGATTGGCAGGGGGTTGCCCTGGCCGCGCTGGCGGCTTTCGCGGTCCTGGCGGTGGCCTTTCGCAATGCGGCGGCCACCCGCCGGGCGGGCTGGATCAGCGCGGGCGTGCTGTTCAGCCTGATTCCGGCGGTGATGCTAGGCCATGCCCTGGCCCGGATCGGGCCTGACAAGCTGTCCGCCAAGCCGCAGCTGTTCTTCAAGCAGTCAGGCGGGCTGGCGCTGGCCTTTGTGATCCCGGCGCTGTGGCTTACCCAGCTGCGCGATTATGCCCCGCGCCGCCAGACCGTGATCGACAGCCTGGCGTTCCTGATCGCCTATCTGGCGATGGGCACCGTGTTCTGGGTGCGGGCCTAGCCGGCGATTTCGCTGATGCGGTGGTGCGGCAGCACGCGCCAGGCGGCGATTGCCAGGATCACCTGCACGGCTTCCACCGCCATCGGCGTGGCAAATCCGGCATAGGTGCCATCCAGCGCGGCGCTAACGGCGCGGCCGGTGCAGGCGATGCCGAACAGCAGTGCCGGGACCAGCAGCAAGTCGCCATTGCGCTTCCATCCGCCCCACAGCTGGCAGCCACCGGCCACGAGGAAGAACGCAGTCATATCGGCGCGCAGCACGGCCAAGCCGCCGGTGCCGATCGGGGCAAGGTTGAAAGTGGTTCCCAGCCCGACCGGGTCAAGGAAGAAACCAATACCCAGCATCAGGTTGAACAGGCCGAACAGGAACAGGATGGCGGTCAGGATCAGGCGCATGGCGGTAACTTTCCCCGTTTTTACGATTTGAACCTTTGTGCCCCACCAATTTCCGGAAAGCAAAGCCTGTTGCGCAAGGAGTCGCGGCATTGCACAAGCTGGTCGCCATGAATGGACCACGGATTCTACTGATAATCGGCGGCGGGATCGCGGCTTACAAGTCGTGCGAGCTGGTGCGGCTGATCCGCAAGCACGGCGGCGCGGTAACCTGCGTGCTGACCAAGGGCGGCGCGCAGTTCGTCACGCCGATGACCCTTGCCGCGCTGAGCGAGAACCCGGTTCACACCAGTCTGTGGGACCTCAAAAATGAGGTTGAGATGGGCCACATCCAGCTGTCGCGGCAGGCCGATCTAATCGTGGTCTGCCCGGCCACGGCGGACCTGATGGCCAAGATGGCCCACGGGATTGCCGATGATCTGGCCACGACCCTGCTGCTGGCGACTGACAAGCCGGTGATGGCGGTACCGGCGATGAACGTGCGGATGTGGGAACATGCCGCCACCCAGGCCAATATTGCCACGCTGCGAAGCCGCAGGGTTACCGTGCTCAACCCGGATGAGGGGCCGATGGCCTGCGGTGAGTTTGGCGCTGGGCGACTGCCTGAGCCGGCGATTGTGATGCAGGCAATCGAACGGGCGCTTGCGGCCGGTCCACTCGTGGGCCAGCCAGACTTTGAGGTCGATCCGGGGCACCGCCCGCTATACGGCAAGCATGTGCTGGTCACCGCCGGGCCAACCCATGAGCCGATCGATCCGGTCCGCTACATTGCCAACCGTTCGTCCGGCAAACAGGGCTTTGCCATCGCCGCGGCCGCTGCCCGCGCCGGGGCGCGGGTCACGCTGGTCTCCGGCCCGGTTACCCTACCGACCCCGCCGGGCGTCGAACGGATCGATGTCGAGACCGCGCGGGAAATGGCGGCGGCGGTGCAGCAGGCCCTGCCGGCCGATTGCGCGGTGATGGTCGCCGCCGTGGCCGATTGGCGGACCGAGGACTATGCCCCTGAGAAGATGAAGAAGCGCGGCTCCGCCCCGCCAGCGCTGCGGCTGACTGAGAACCCGGATATCCTTGCCTCGGTCGCAGCCAGCGACAAGCGCCCCAGGTTGGTGGTTGGCTTTGCCGCCGAAACCGAAAACGTGCTCGAGCACGCCACCGAAAAGCGCAAGCGTAAGGGCGCCGACTGGATCGTGGCCAATGATGTGTCCGGTGACGTGATGGGCGGGGACGTCAACCTCGTCCACATCGTTTCGGACAAGGGCGTTGACCACCTGCCCGAACTGCCCAAGGACGCGGTTGCCGATGCCCTTGTCGAAAGGATTGCCGATGCCCTTAATGCCTGACGTTCCCGTCGCCGTGATGCGACTGCCGCATGGCGAAGGGCTTGATCTGCCGGTTTACGCGACAGCCGGCGCGGCTGGGATGGACGTGGTTTCGGCAGAGGATGTCACGATTGCGCCGGGCATGCGGCACGCCGTGGCAACGGGCCTCGCCATGGCGATCCCTGAGGGTTACGAAATCCAGGTGCGCCCGCGCTCGGGTCTGGCGCTGAAGCACGGGATCACCGTGCCGAATACGCCGGGCACGATCGACAGCGACTATCGCGGGGAATTGAAGGTCATCCTGATCAACCACGGCAGCGCGGATTTCGCCATTCGCCGCGGTGATCGGGTGGCGCAGCTGGTGCTGGCGCCGGTGACGCGGGCCAGCTGGCGAGAAGTGGAAACGCTGGATGAAACCGCGCGCGGGACTGGGGGCTTCGGCTCAACCGGCGGAGTCAAGGCGCTTTAGGCCGCAGCTTGCGCCAGAAAATGGCGGGCCCGTTGCCAGGCCCGCCCACTCGGTGTCTGTCGCTCTTAATTGCGGCGGTTCTTTTCCGGCGCAACCGAAATCCGGACGGTTTCCCCGGAATTGCCCGGGAAGTCGGTGAACATGGCCTCCACCAGGTTGGGTACCAGGTATTGCAGGCGGTTGGAGACCGAGGCCGCTTCGGCCTTGCCTTCGAACAGGCGCTGGCCATC
>JBEEIN010000250.1:0-2646 GCA_041169825.1 Pseudomonadota bacterium | reverse complement strand
ATCATGAAACTTCTGCGATCGGTGAGGTAGAGGTAACCTTCCTTGTCCACCCAGCCCACATCTCCCAAGGTGGTCCAGCCATACTTGTTGCTGTTCTCGGCGACTTTTTCTGGCGCATTGTGATAGCTTAGCGGCGGTCCGTCCGAGAAATGCACGACACCTTCGCTGCGCGGCGGTAGCGGTTCTCCATCTTCGTCACAGATCTGGATCTTGCCAACGATCGCGCGGCCGACCGAGCCTTTGTGAGCAAGCCATTCTTCCGAAGTGAGATGGCAGAACCCGATACCTTCCGAGCCGGAATAGTATTCATGGATGATCGGCCCGAACCAATCGATCATCTGTTCCTTGACCGGGATGGGACAGGGCGCGGCGGCATGTATGACCGACACCAGGCTTGAGACATCGTACCTCTCGGCCGTGCCGGCGGGAAGCTTGAGCATCCGCACGAAATGGGTCGGCACGAATTGGGCGACTTCGATCTGGTAGCGTTCGATCAGTTGCAGGACATGCTCGGGATCGAACTTCTCCATCACGATTACCGTGCCGCCCAGGCGGTGAATTCCAAGTGCCCATCCAAGGGGTGCAGCGTGGTAGAGCGGAGCCGGTGAAAGGTAGGTGCACGCTTCGCCTATAGCGAAAGGCCCCTGCATAAGGTGATCGAGGAAAGTCTTGTCGAGGATCGAGCCGCCTGTCAGTGGGCGCTTGATTCCCTTGGGCTTTCCGGTCGTTCCGGAGGAATAGAGGATCGATCCGCCAGCGGTCCTGTCGGGCACGGCGGTTGTCGGAAACACATCCCGCGCTTTTTCCCAACTGGTATAAGGAGCGCTGCCGGCACCGGTCATGAACAGCTTGACATCACCGGGCAAGACACCGGGCAGCTCGTCTGCAGCAGCACCGATGCCGGGTGAAACTACCAAGGCCCGAGCACCGCAATCCCGCACGATGTAGTCAATCTCCCCCGCCGAGAGCTTGGACGAGATGCAGGCATAATAGAGACCTGAACGCTGCGCGCCCCAGACGACCTCGAAGAAGCGAGGGTTGTTGTCCATGCACACGGCAACCACGTCACCGGTCTTGAGTCCAGACGACTGCAGCAGATGCGCGGCCTGGTTCGAGCGCTCATCAAGGTCGCGATACGTGACAACCTCGCCAGAGGTTGCCATGACATACGCGGCTCTATCCGGGTGAGACTTGGCGTAGACAGACGGATGCATTGAACCTCCGAGGGTGAAACGGTTTTTCAGCTGGCGCAGCTTCAGGTGCCGATCCATGAATGATGACGACCTGCTGCTAGCCAGCAATCAACGATAGCAGGCAGTGTCGAGTTGGGCATCGCAACGGGAAACCCTTCACTATTTCTCAAGCGCCGCGCAGCCTCAGTCCCGCCATCTTTGATATGAAACTAACGGGTAAGTTTTTCTTGTCAAGTGCAGGTCGTTGTGGGAAGGCGCAGACGATTTGAGCGAACGAGATTGGAGGGCGCAAATGCAATCAGTGACTTCAACGCGTGATGGCGAAGTTCTGATCCTCACGGTCGACAACCCGCCCGTTAACGCTTTGAGCTGGCATGTCCGCAACGGGATCGGCGAAGAGATTGGCAAGGCGGTAGCGGACGACAGCGTCAAAGCGATTGTTCTGATCTGCGCGGGCCGCACCTTTATCGCGGGCGCCGACATCTCGGAAATGGGCAATCCCAACATCCCGAGTGGGCTGAGCTTTCTGGAAGTGTTCGATACCTTTGAATATGCCAGCAAGCCGATCATTGCCGCGATTCACGGCACGGCACTGGGCGGTGGTTTCGAATTGGCGCTCGTCTGCCATTATCGGATCGCAGTTCCTTCCGCCCAACTGGGGTTGCCTGAGGTCAAACTTGGCCTGGTTCCGGGTGCAGGCGGCACGCAGCGCCTTCCGCGTATCGTCGGGATCGAACAGGCGGCCAGGATGGTGTCACTGGGGGAACCGGTTTCCGCAGTCGAGGGACATGAGCGAGGACTGGTCGACCAGTTGGCCGGAGAGACGAGCCTGAGAGAGGATGCCATCGCCTTTGCCCGCGAGTGTATTGCCATGGGGCCGCGATCGACCCGCAATCTACCCGTCACTGGCGATGTTGCCGCAATCGACAAGATAAAGGCCGAAAATGCCCGCAAGTGGCGGGGCTTTGAAGCGCCCTATATCGCGCTCAAGTGTGTCGAATTTGCAGCCGGGGTGGCCGACCCCGAAGATGGTTTGCGATTCGAGCGCGAGGAATTCGTGCGGCTTCGCGAAGGTGCGCAGACCAAGGCTCAACGGCACATGTTCTTCGCCGAACGGCAGGCGGCCAAGATCGATGGCCTGCCCAAGGATACTCCGCTGCGCGACATCCGCCGCGTCGGGGTGGTTGGTGCAGGGACCATGGGCGGCGGCATTGCGATGAATTTCCTGCAAAAAGGAATTCCGGTCACCCTGATAGAGCAGGCGCAGGACAACCTTGATCGCGGGGTCGGAGTCATCCGCCGTAACTATGAGGCCTCTTCCGCCAAGGGTCGTTTCAGTGCCGAGCAGGTGGAACGGATCATGGACCTGTTGAGCCCGTCGCTTGCTCTCGAAGATCTTTCCGACTGCGACCTGGTGATCGAAGCCGTCTATGAGGCGATGGACGTCAAGCAA
>JBEEIN010000249.1:0-11175 GCA_041169825.1 Pseudomonadota bacterium | reverse complement strand
CCGTGATCGCCGATGATCGGGGCGTGCATGACATCGCCGGGATCATGGGTGGCGAGCATTCGGGCTGTTCGGACGAAACGACCGACGTGCTGCTGGAAGTGGCCTATTTCGATCCGGTCCGGATTGGCGAAACCGGCCGCGCCCTCAATCTGACCTCTGATGCCCGCGCCCGGTTTGAGCGCGGGGTCGATCCGGCCTTCCTCGATGCCGGCCTTGCGATCCTGACCGAGCTGATCGTCGAAATCTGCGGCGGTGAGCCGAGCGAAGTGATCCAGGCGGGTACGCCGCCGGCCGGGACGAAGGTTGTGGCCTATGACACCGCCCTGGCCGAGGGTCTGGGCGGCGTGGCCATCACCGCCGATCGCCAGCGCGAAATCCTGGGCGCGCTGGGTTTCAGCGCCGATGCGCAGTGGAACGTTACCGTGCCCAGCTGGCGCCCGGACGTCGATGGTGCGGCGGATCTGGTGGAAGAAGTGGTCCGCATCCACGGGCTGGACAATATCGCCAGCGTGGCCCTGCCCCGCGCTGACGGCGTGGCCCGCCCGACCGCGACCCCGGCACAGAAGCTGGAGCGCAAGCTGCGCCGAGCTGCTGCGGCCCGCGGCCTGAACGAAGCGGTAACCTGGTCATTCCTGCCCGAAGATGAGGCTGTGGCCTTTGCGGACGGGAATGCCGGCCTCTGGACTCTGGCCAACCCGATCAGCGAAGACCTGAAGGTCATGCGTCCCTCGTTGCTGCCGGGCCTGCTTTCCGCGGCCAAGCGCAATCTTGACCGCGGCGCGAATGGCCTGCGCCTGTTTGAGCTTGGCCGCCGCTATCTGCGTGGTGAAGGTGGGCACAGCGATGAACGCCTGACGCTGGGCGTGGTGCTGGCGGGCGAGAAGACCCCGCGCGGCTGGGCGACCGGCAAGGCGCAGAGTTTTGACGCCTTCGACGTCAAGGCCGAGGCGCTGGCCCTGCTGGCCGAGGCTGGTGCGCCGATCGATAACTTGCAGGTCATGGGCGAAGCGGGAGCACAGTTCCACCCCGGCCAGTCCGCCACGCTGCGGCTTGGCCCCAAGACTGTGCTGGCTCGTTTCGGCATGCTGCATCCGGCGCTGCTCAAGCAGTTTGACGTCGATGGTCCGGTGGCCGCGGTCGAACTGTTCCTCGATGCCATCCCGGCCAAGCGCGGGGCAAGCGGCTTTGCCCGCGCCGCCTATGCGCCGCCGCCGCTGCAGGCCGTCACGCGGGACTTCGCCTTCCTGGTCGATGCCAAGCTGGCGGCGGGGGACCTGGTCCGCGCGGTCAAGGGTGCTGACAAGGCAAACATCGTCGCCGTCCGCCTGTTTGACGATTTCCGCGGCCAGGGCGTGCCCGAGGGGCAGAAATCGCTGGCGGTCGAGGTAACGATGCAACCGGCCGAGAAGAGCTATACCGAGGCAGACCTCAAGGCGATTGCCGACGCGGTCACGGCCGCGGCTGGCAAACTGGGTGCAGTGCTGCGCGGTTGATCGTCTTCCTCGCAGCCTAGTCTCCCGTTTGACCCGCTCACCCTGAGCCTGTCGAAGGGTGCTTCGACAAGCTCAGCACGAGCGGGTTTGGTTGAGACGGGATTGATTGGGAGTTTGGGGTCGCTTCAGCCGCACTGGCCACGGTGGAGCAGCTTCTGGTCGGCCAGGACCAGCGCCATCATCGCTTCCACCACCGGCACGCCGCGAATGCCGACGCAGGGGTCATGGCGGCCCTTGGTGCGGATTTCGGCCGCGGCGCCCTCGCGATCGATCGTTTCGACCGGCGTGAGGATCGAGCTGGTCGGCTTGAACGCCACCCGCACCTTGACCGGCTGCCCGGTCGAAATGCCGCCAGCGATCCCGCCAGCGTGGTTGGCCAAAAACTCTGGACCGCCAGCCCCAGGGCGCATCGGATCGGCGTTGTCCTCACCACGCAGCCGCGCGGCGGCAAAGCCATCGCCGATTTCCACGCCTTTGACCGCATTGATCCCCATCATCGCCGCGGCCAGTTCTGAATCGAGCTTGGCATAGAGTGGCGCACCCCACCCGGCCGGGACGCCGGTGGCCACGCATTCAACCACGGCACCGACTGACGAGCCCGCCAGGCGGGCTTCGTCGACGATCTTTTCCCACCGCGCGGCGGCGGCGGCATCGGGGCAGAAGAACGGATTGTTGCCGATTTCCGCTGCATCGAAATTGGCCGGATCGATCGCATCGCCGCCGATCTCGGCAACGTAGCCAATGATCGAAACTTCGGGGATGACCAGTCGGGCGACGGCCCCGGCGGCAACCCGCGCCGCAGTCTCGCGCGCCGAGCTGCGCCCGCCGCCGCGATAATCGCGAAAGCCGTACTTCGCATCATAGGCATAGTCGGCATGGCCGGGACGATAGGCCTTGGCGACTTCCGAATAGTCCTTGGACCGCTGATCGACGTTCTCGATCATCAGGCTGATCGGGGTGCCAGTCGTCTTGCCTTCGAACACGCCTGAGAGGATCCGGACCGCATCGGGCTCCTGCCGCTGGGTCGTGAACTTCGATTGCCCCGGGCGTCGCGCATCAAGGAATGGCTGGATCGCCGCTTCGCTGATCGCCAGCCCCGGCGGGCAGCCATCAACCACGGCGCCGAGCGCGGGCCCGTGGCTTTCGCCCCAGGTGGTGAAACGGAACAGGCGACCGAAGCTGTTAAACGACATAATGTTGCGGCTTTGACGGCAATGTAGCGAAAAGTCCACTAGCGAGCGCAGGCACTCCGCCCTAGGAGGCACCCATGTTCCTGGTCGTCTTCCGCAATCGCAAGCGCGCCGAGCTGGATAGCGCGGCCTATGCCGCCGATGCCGCACGCATGGAAGAACTCGCCCGCGCGCAGCCAGGCTTTGTTTCCTTCAAAAGCTATGTAGCCGATGATGGGGAGGTGATCGCCCTGTCCGAATGGGCGAGCGCAGCGGCGGCACAAGCCTGGGGGCGCCACCCCGACCACGCCCTGGTTCAGGGCCGCGGCCGCGAAGCCTATTACGAAAGCTATAGCCTGTTCACCGCGGACAACCCGCGCACCCACCACTTTGAAAGGTCCCCGGCGTGAGCCTGATCCTTTACGGCATCCCCAATTGCGACACGGTCAAGAAGGCGCGTACCTGGCTGGAAGCGCGGGGCATCGCCTATACCTTTCATGACTACAAGAAGGCCGGCGCCGATGCGGCCAAGCTGGCGGAATGGTGCGCTGCGGCCGGTTGGGACAAGGTGCTGAACCGTGCCGGCACCACCTTCAAGAAGCTGCCCGATGCAGACAAGGCTGACCTGGATCAGGCCAAGGCGGTGCAGGTGATGGCGGCCAATCCATCGTGCATCAAGCGGCCGATTGTCGAGCATCCGGGCGGACTGCTGGTCGGCTTCAAGGAAGCCGAATGGGCAGCAGCGCTGGGATGATGTTCTCGCCCGAGACATTGAAGGCGCTGGAATGGCTGGCGGCCGGCCTGGGGGTGATCAACATCGCCCTGCTGATCTTCCGGTCGCAGTGGAACTTTGCCTTCGCGATCGCCTCGGTCGCGCTCTACGTGTTCATCTTCATGGAGAGCCGCCTTTACGCCGAAAGCGGCCTGCAGGTGTTCTTTATCGTCGCGAACGTGTGGGGCTGGATCGTGTGGCGCCGCGCGATTGCTGCAGGTGATGAAAGCCGCGTTGAAGTGCGCTGGCTCGATTGGCGCAGCCGGGCAGTATGGCTGGCCGCTACGGCCACAATCAGCTTCAATCTTGGCTGGCTGATGCATCGCTACACCAACGCGGCGATGCCCTTTGCCGACAGCGCGATTGCCGGGGCGAGCGTCGCCGCGCAAATCCTGCTAGGCTATCGCCGGATTGAAAACTGGGTGCTGTGGATCGCGATCGATGTGGCGGCCGTGCTGCTGTATATCAACCGCGGCTTGTATCCCACGGCGGGGCTCTATGCCGGCATGTTGGTGATGAGCCTGTTCGGATTGAAGGAATGGATCGGCGCCCACCGTGCACAGAGGCTGGCGATCGCGTGACCTATACCGTTTGCTTCCATGGGGCCGAAAGCACCGGCAAATCGGTCCTGGCCGAACAGCTCTCGCGCGAGCTGGGCGTCGCTTGGGTACCCGAATATGGCCGCAGCTATTGCGAAGAGCGTGGCACTGACCTGACCATGGCCGATCTGCTTGCGATCGCCGAGGGTCAGGCCGCGGCAACCCGCGCCGCCCTGGCGGAGCGGCCGGCGGTGCTGATCCTGGATACCGATCAGCTAATGACTGCGGCCTGGGCCGAAATGCTGTTTGGCGAGGTGCCAGCGGCACTAATGTCCTATCCCCGTGCTGATCTCTACCTGCGCTTCGCCGCAGACGTGCCATGGGTCGCCGACGGGACCCGGCTCTTCGGCACTGACGATGCACGCAAGCGCTTTGCGAAAATTGCTGAGGAAATCCTAATCAAGGCAGGCGTTCCGTGGCAGTCGGTTGGCGGCACCTGGACCGACCGAGCCCGCAGCGTTGGGAACATTTTGCGAGAAGGGCCGCTTGCACCGGGTCCGGGAAGCTGGTCGGCCTGCGCCGATCGCTAACCCGACGGGGTGTAGCGCAGGCACCCGCCGAGGTGGAGGCCAAGGCGCCCAATGAATCCATCCAGGAAGCGAAGAACGACTGACCGGCGCCGGGCATTAATGCTCCAGCTTCAATCACTTGACCTTCGGAAGCGATCAGTGTCTGTTTGCACCGTCGCTTCCGAAAGGGTCCGCCATGAACCTGTTCAAGGCTTTGTTTCCGGGAACGCTTCTGACCTGGCTCGTATCCAGCGCGATTGGATCGCAAGGCCACAAGGGCGCGTGGCTGATGATTGAAAAACTGCATATCGATCAACACACGGTGTACTGGTCATGGCCGCTGTTCGTGATCACCACTGCGCTGGCGTGGATTATTCTGACTCTTATCCCGCGCTGACCGTTCGACCGGGCACGATTTGCGATGTACTGTGCCGCACGGCGCGGGCTCAGGCATGGACAATCGGTCCACCCTGATCCTAGTGCTGACCGGGCAGTGCTCACCTGAACCAAAGGCGGAACCTTAACTTGCAGATCCTATTGGCCGCGGCGCTCGCCCTGGCTCCAGCATCGATTGAGCCGCCGGTGGTAGGCGCTGAACCGGCTGCAGCAGCGATGCCAGCCCCGCCCACTCAACCCGCTGATGCAGCGGCTGCCAAAGCGCCCCTGCCCGAAGCTACCCCAACCGGAACCCGGCCCGCCAATCCCGACGAGATCGTGGTGACTGGCGAAGGGGCCCCGCGCAACGACCCGGCGGCGGCGGTCAACGAAGTCAGCTTCGAGGCGGTCCAGGCGGTAGACAAGGCCATCGTCGGGCCGATCAGCGATGGCTATGTCATGGCCACCCCCCGCCCGCTGCGCCAGGGCGTGCACAATGCGCTGAATAACCTGAGTGAGCCGATCAACCTGGTGAATTCGCTGTTGCAGTTCAAAGTCGGCCGCGCGTTCCGGGCGCTGGGCCGGTTCGGGATCAATTCGACGCTGGGTGTCGCCGGACTGTTCAACTTCGCCGAGCAGAAGCCCTTCAAGCTGCGGTATGAACGCAACGGTTTTGCCAATACGCTTGGCTATTATGGGATCGGCGCCGGACCTTACATGTACCTGCCGCTGATCGGCGCCACCTCGACCCGCGATCTGGCCGGGCGCTTGCTCGACCTGTCGCTGGTTCCGGCCTTTGCCGGCCCGCCCTTCAGTTCACCGGCCTATGCCACCGGCACCGGCATTGCGCGGTCGCTGGATGACCGGGTTGAGATTGACGGCTTCCTGCGCCGCCTGCGCAGTGAGTGTTCCAATCCCTATGCGGCCGAGCGTGAATACTACCTCGCCATCCGCGAGGCCGAGATCGCGGCGCTGCATGGCCGGCCTTTCGACCTGCAAAGCCGCCTGCCCGCGTGCCTCGCCGAGGGCCCATTGGTCCGCGTGGGCCAGGCCGTCCCGCCTCCGGCGGAGCAGCCTGAAGTCAAGCAAGCGCCGGCCGCACCGCCGCAAGCCGATCAGAAACCGCCCGAAACGCAGACAATGTAGTTGAGCGACAGGTCGGCGGAGAGATGGAGGCCCTTTGTCGGGCTCCAGGCGATGCCCTGCGGCTCACCCATGGTCAGGCCTACCCCTGACAGCAGGTCGCGCAATTCGTCCGGCGTGACAAAATCATCCCAATGGTGCGTCCCGCGCGGAACCAGCCCCATCCGCTCTGCCGCTTCAACCATCAGCAGCCTGGATCGGGGTGTGCGGTTCGGCGTGGAGAGTACCATCAGCCCGCCAGGCGCCATCGCAGCCTTAAGCGCGGCAAGGAATGCCGGCTTGTCCGCCACGTGCTCAATCACCTCGAGCGACGTGACCAAGTCATAGCCCGACAGGCCGAGGCTGCCGACTTCTCCGCAGCGGTAATCGATCACAAGGCCCGAGCCCTTCGCATGGGCTGCGGCTGCGGCAATGTTTTCTTGGGCTGCATCAACCCCGGTTACCGCCGCGCCCAACCGGGCGAGCGGCTCGCACAACAGTCCGGCGCCGCACCCGACATCCAGGGCCCGCTTACCCGAAAGCGGCCGAATGCCGCGCGAATCGGTGCCCCAGTGCGCGTCGATGGCCCCCCGTAGAAAGCCCAGCCGAACCGGGTTCAGCTTGTGCAGCATCGCCGAGGAACCCTGTGGATCCCACCAATCGACCGCCAATTGGCCGAAATGGGCGGCTTCCTCAGGCCGGATGGTCGCTGTTGAGGTTGCATTGCTCATGTACCCTCCCTAACAGGGCGCGCGCCGCGGGGCGAGGGGTCTCGCGGGCAAGATTATTGCGGAAAGGTGCGTTCGGCGTGGGCCGCATCGTGATGAAATTCGGGGGCACCTCGATGGCGGGATCGGAACGGATCCGCCGCGTGGCCAACATTGTCCGCCGCCAGCAGGCCGCCGGGCACGAAGTGGCCGTGGTGGTTTCAGCCATGGCGGGCGAGACCGACCGGCTGGTGAACTTCTGCCGCGAGGCCAATCCGCTTTACGATCCAGCCGAATACGACGTGGTCGTCGCTTCGGGTGAGCAGGTCACATCGGGACTGCTGGCGCTGACCCTGCAGGCCTTGGGCTGCAAGGCGCGTTCGTGGCTGGGCTGGCAATTACCGATCCACACCGACGATGCCCATGCCAAGGCCCGCATCGGCGAGATCGACAGCGAAGCGCTGCTCGCCTCGATGGCAGCGGGCGAGATTGCCGTGATCCCTGGCTTCCAGGGGCTGAGCGATGACAATCGCATCACCACGCTGGGCCGCGGCGGCTCTGACACTTCGGCCGTGGCCGTCGCCGCTGCCATCGGTGCTGACCGCTGCGACATCTACACCGACGTCGATGGGGTTTACACGACTGACCCGCGGATCGTGGCCAAGGCGCGCAAGCTTAAGCACGTCACCTATGAGGAAATGCTCGAGCTGGCCTCGGTTGGCTCAAAGGTCCTGCAAACCCGCTCGGTCAGCCTGGCCATGAAGGAAGGCGTGCGGGTCCAGGTCTTGTCGAGCTTCATTGACGACGATTCCACCCCGGCAGACGAAATCCCCGGCACGATGATCGTGTCCGACGAAGAACTTGAGGGCATCGATATGGAACGCCAGCTGATCACCGGCATCGCCGCCGACAAGAACGAAGCCAAGGTCATCCTGACCCGCGTGCCCGACCGTCCGGGTGCCGTGGCGACGATCTTCGGCCCGCTGGCCGCTGCCAACATCAATGTCGACATGATCATCCAGAACGTGGGCCGCGACAAGGGTGAGACCGACGTGACCTTTACCGTGCCCGGCGCGGACCTGCTGCGAGCCCAGACCCTGTTGGAAGCGCAGAAGGAAGCGATCGGCTTCAACCGCATCATTAGCGACGGCAAGGTTGCCAAGATCAGCGTCGTTGGCGTGGGCATGAAGAGCCACGCCGGGGTGGCCGCCACCATGTTCCGCGCGCTCGCTGACCGGGGGATCAACATCCAGGCGATCAGCACCAGCGAGATCAAGGTTTCAGTCCTGATCGACGAGGACGAGACCGAACTGGCCGTTCGCGTGCTGCACACCGCCTATGACATGGATGCCAAGGACGAGGCGGCCTAGGCCCTTCGTTTAGTCCCGTCTGGTCAACAAGCTGCCCTTGCCGACTTGGGCTAGAGCCGGCCGGACCGGCACGGCGACCCGGTCAATCGGTCATGGCGATTAGACCTTTCCGCACTAGCACGTTTCCCGATTATTCGCGGGGGACTGGCGCGGGTGCCCGGCATTTCCTATAGGCGCGCGACGCTACGACTACGGGGGCATTTCCGGTGTACGACAAGACCCATGCGCTGATGGAGCGCGGCCGCGCTTTCCTGGGGACCGAGCACGCGATCCTGTGCGGTGCCATGTCCTGGGTATCCGAACGCAATCTGGTTTCGGCGATCAGCAATGCCGGCGGCTTTGGCGTGATCGCCTGCGGGGCAATGACGCCTGACCTGCTGGATGCGGAAATCACCGCGACCAAGGCGCTGACCAGCAAGCCCTTCGGCGTCAATCTGATCACCATGCACCCCCAGCTGTTTGACCTGATCGCGGTCTGCGCCAGGCACAAGGTCGGCCACGTTGTCCTGGCCGGCGGGATTCCGCCCAAGGGCTCGGTCGAGGCGATCAAGGCGTTCGGCGCCAAGGTGCTGGTCTTTGCCCCGACCCTGGCGCTGGCCAAGAAGCTGCTGCGCTCCGGCGCCGATGCGCTGGTGATCGAAGGCAGCGAGGCCGGCGGCCATATCGGCCCGGTCGCCACATCGGTGCTGGCGCAGGAATTTCTGCCCGCGCTGGCAGAGGAATTCGTGGTCTTCGTCGCCGGCGGCATCGGCCGCGGTGACATGATCGCCGCCTATCTAGAAATGGGTGCCTCTGGCGTCCAGCTTGGCACCCGCTTCGCCTGCGCCACCGAATCCATCGCCCACCCCGATTTCAAGAAGGCCTTCTTCCGCGCCAATGCCCGCGATGCGGTGGCCTCGGTCCAGGTTGACCCGCGCCTGCCGGTGATCCCGGTCCGCGCGCTGAAGAACAAGGGCACCGAGGAATTCACGGCCAAGCAGGTCGAAGTCGCCAAGCTGCTGGACGAAGGCAAGATCGAGATGGGCGAGGCCCAGCTGCAGATCGAACACTATTGGGCCGGCGCCCTGCGCCGTGCGGTGATCGACGGCGATGTCGAAAACGGCTCGCTGATGGCGGGCCAGTCGGTCGGCATGGTCAGCAAGGAAGAACCCGTGGCCGATATCATGGCCGAACTGATGGCCGAGTGCGAAGCCGCACTGACGCGTTAAGTTTGCCAATCGCATTGGCGATTGGCGTGCAACACCGGCCCGCCCCCCCGGCCCAACCGCCCATTGATGGTACCCTCAGGGCGGTTGGCCTGTCTGCACCAAACAAAAAAGGGGCCGGAGCAGCGATGCTCCGGCCCGTTCAGTTTGCGTTCGCAGGAGGAACGTCGGTAGGCGGGACCGGGTGAGGAGAGGAGGAGGACCCCGACCCCGCCAAGTTCTGGGTTGCGCTTAGTAGTTGTAGGCGCGCTCCCCGTGTTCGGTGAGGTCGAGGCCCTCGCGCTCTGCTTCCTCGCTGGGACGCAGGCCGAAGAGCTTGTCGACGATGTAGAACAGCACGGCCGAGACACCGCCCGACCAGATCAGGGTGATCGCCACGGCCTTAACCTGGGTCAGGACCTGGGCAGCCATGTCATAGCTGCCGACTGCCGCCGGGAAGACGGTGTAGTCAAAGAAGCCCTGCCCGCCGAGCGCCGGATCGGCGACCACGCCGGTGGCGATCGCACCGAAGATCCCGCCGACGCAGTGGACGCCAAAGACATCCAGCGTATCGTCGTACTTCAGCTTGTTCTTCACATAGCTGACGAAGAAGTAGCAGACCGGCGAAACCAGCAGACCGAGCACGATCGAGGTGACCGGGGCGGCAAAGCCCGAGGCCGGGGTGATCGCAACCAAGCCGGCGACAGCCCCGGTGGCGGCACCCAGCATCGACGGCTTCTTGTGGTGGATCTGCTCAATCACGGCCCACGACAGGGCGGCGGCGGCAGTGGCGACAAAGGTGTTGATGAAGGCCACCGCGGTCACGCCATTGGCTTCCAGGTTGGAGCCGGCGTTGAAGCCGAACCAGCCCACCCACAGCAGGGCCGCGCCCACCATGGTCAGCGTCAGGCTGTGGGGCGCCATGGACTCACGGCCATAACCCGTGCGCTTGCCAATCACATAAGCACCCACCAAGCCAGCCACAGCCGCATTGATGTGCACCACGGTGCCACCCGCGAAGTCCAGTGCGCCTTTGGCCCACAACCAACCTGCTGCTTCCGTCACTTTGTCCAAAGAGGCGGCATCGGTGATGGCGTCAGGGCCGTCCCAGTACCACACCATGTGGGCGATCGGCAGGTAGCTGAACGTGAACCACAGGGTACAGAACAGCAGCACCGCCGAGAAGCGCGCGCGCTCTGCAAACGCACCCACGATCAGTGTGCAAGTGATGGCCGCAAATGTGGCTTGGAAGGCTGCAAAGGTGTACTCCGGAATCACCACGCCCTTGCTGAAGGTTGCAGCAATCGAGTCAGGGGTGATGCCTTTGAAGAACAACTTGTCGAGGGAACCAATGAACGGGTTGCCAGCGGTGAAGGCCGCGGTGTAGCCATACAACACCCACAAGACGTAAATCAATGAGGTCACGACGAAGACCTGCATCAAAATCGACAGCATGTTCTTGCTGCGGACCAAACCGCCATAGAACAATGCCAGGCCAGGGATGGTCATCAGAATCACCAGCACGGTGGCGATTGTCATCCAGGCGGTGTCGCCTTTGTTGGGCACGGGTGCCGGCGCTGCTTCAGCCGCTGCAGGCGCGGCAGCCGCGGGGGCGGCGGCAGGTGCTGCGGCTTTGGCTTCTGCAGCTACTGGGGCAGCGACAGCGGCGGGCGCGGGAGTGGCCTGTGCGATGGCGGCGCTGGTTCCCAGAAGCAAACTGAATCCCAATGCGAGGGAGGCTAGTAGTTTTTTCATGATGTGTGTCTTTCTCTTGGCGATTCAGAGGGCTTCCTGGCCGGTTTCACCGGTGCGGATGCGAACCACCTGTTGCAGGTCGTACACAAAAATCTTGCCGTCACCGATCTTGCCGGTGCG
>JBEEIN010000248.1:0-12477 GCA_041169825.1 Pseudomonadota bacterium | reverse complement strand
TTGGATTCAGGTGTCAATTCGGCCCGGCGCCACAGGCCCCAGGTGTCCTTGGTCCGTTCGCGTACGGCCTTGCCGCGTTCGATGATGATTGGCTTGAGGCCCATCTGCGCCAGGATCAGCGCCGCCATTAACCCGCAGGGTCCTGCTCCGATCACCACGGGCCGCGGCCCGCTCCAGCCCGCGGGGGCCATGACCGGGAATTTGTACGACAGGTCCGGGGTCGGCTTGACGTGCGGATCGCCATGCAGCCGCTCCAGCACTTCGGCCTCATCGCGGACCACCGCATCGATCGTGTAGATCAGCTTGATCGCGGTCTTCTTGCGCGCATCGTTGCCGCGCCGGAAGACGGTGAAGCGCTCCAGCCGCTCTGGCACCACGCCAAGCTTCGCCAGCACCGCCGCTTCCAGCGCGGCGGCTTCATGGTCAAGCGGCAGGGCCAGGTCGGTCAAACGGATCATGCGCCGCCTTTAGGGTAGGGCGCGCGCACCCGCCACCCGATTTTCCTCAGCAAGGTGGTTGTCGGATTGTTGCCGCGACTCGGCGCGGGGTTCGACGACCGAGCCCTTTCATAAAGCCAATCCAAGCCTGCTCAGCCGCACAACCCCGCAGTTTTTGCTATTTGACCGCAAAGAGCCCATAGTAGCGAGGCTACGTCGCCTGCGACGGGATATCCGGCACCCTGTGCCTCTTCTCCCCTTTCACGCCTCTTCGCTCCACGCGCACGTTGCGCGCGG
Source organism: Pseudomonadota bacterium (assembly GCA_041169825.1). GTDB lineage: Bacteria > Pseudomonadota > Alphaproteobacteria > Sphingomonadales > Sphingomonadaceae > Novosphingobium. The sequence goes on along the minus strand of JBEEIN010000248.1, from coordinate 11,743 downwards.
GTCACTGCGCTTCGTGAAAGGAACGCATCATGCCAGTTGGCACCGTAAAGTTTTTCAACCCCGACAAGGGCTTTGGTTTCATTCAGCCCGATGGCGGCGGGACCGACAGCTTTGTCCATATCACTGCCGTGCAGGCAGCCGGGATGGCCACGCTTGATAAGGACCAGCGCGTCCAGTTCGAGCTGGAAACCGATCAACGCGGACGGACTTCGGCCGTAAACCTGCAGTCGGTCTGATCGGATGGCCAAAGAGGAGTTGATGACCCTCGACGGCCAGATCGATGAAATCCTGCCCGACGGCCGATTTGGTGTGGTGCTCGAAAACGGGCACCGCATCATCGCCTATACTTCCGGCAAGATGCGGAAATTCCGCATCCGCTCGGTCGTCGGGGATCGGGTTAAGGTCGAAATGACGGCCTATGATCTCACCAAGGGCCGGATCGTGTTCCGTGATCGTGGCACGGGATTCACAACGGGGGCACCGCCGCGACGTCAACAGCGCCGCTGAAGGGGCAATACCGAAGGAGAATGCCGATGTCCGTCTCTACCCAGTTTTACCTCGATCAGGCGGCGGCATGTGGCCGCAATGCCCTGTCTGCCAATCTTCAGAACCAGCGCGATGTGCTGCTTAAGGCGCAGGCCGCCTGGCAGGCCATGGCCGACCGCGCGATCCGCACCGCGGCCGAACGTGATCGGCGCGACGAGGAGCGCCGCGAACTGGCGCTCGCCACACAAGGAAACCCTGCATGTCCAAAGACCTGATCCGCCCCTTTCTGATCAGTCGCGATGCCGAGGGGCATGTTCGCCTTTCGGTGCGTGACGTTCGCTATAACTCGCAGGGCTATCCGCTGGTGACCGACGTGTTGCAGGATACCCTGTTCGAAACCGTAGCGGCCGCACGCAGCTTTGCGCGCCTGCATTTCAATGCGCTGGCCGGCCAGTACGAGTTGCGCGCCTGATCCGAAGCTAAAGCGGATTACCGTCGCGGTCGCGATAGATCTCGCGCCGGCCGACATGATTGGCGGGGCCGACAAAGCCGTCGGCCTCCATCCGCTCCACCCACTTGGCAGCGGTGTTATACCCCACGCCCAGCTGGCGCTGCAGCCATGATGCGCTGGCTTTCTGGCTTTCAAACACGATCTGGCAGGCCTGGCGATATTTGCGCTCGTCCGGGTTGTCCGATGCGGTGGCATCCAGATCATCAAAGCTGAAGCCGCCCTCTTCGGGCTCTTCGGTGACCGAATCGACATATTCCGGCTTGCCCTGGGCGCGCCAGAAGTCGGCCAGCCGCTCAACTTCTTCATCCGAAACAAACGGGCCGTGGACGCGGCGGATCGGATCGGTGTTGGGCTTGTAAAGCATGTCGCCCTTGCCCAGCAGCTGTTCGGCGCCCTGCTCGCCCAGGATGGTGCGGCTGTCGATCCGGCTGGTCACGGCAAAGCTGATGCGGGTTGGCAGGTTGGCCTTGATCACCCCGGTGATGACGTCAACCGACGGGCGCTGCGTTGCCATGATCAAGTGGATCCCGGCGGCGCGGCTCTTTTGGCTGAGCCGCTGGATCAGCACTTCAACTTCCTTGCCAACCGTGACCATTAGGTCGGCCAATTCGTCGACGATCACCACGATCTGCGGCAGGACCGGGTAATCGAGCTGGTGCTCCTCATACAGCTCCTCGCCCGTTTCCGGATCGAACCCGATCTGGATCCGGCGGCCCAGCGGCTTGCCCCGGGCAATCGCGGCTTTCACCTTCTCGTTGAACCCGGCGAGGTTGCGGACCGAGATCTCGCTCATCATCCGGTAGCGGCGTTCCATCTCCTCAACCGCCCACTTGAGCGCGCGGACAGCCTTGGCCGGCTCGGTCACCACGGGCGAGAGGAGGTGCGGGATGTCGTCGTAGGACTTCAGTTCCAGCACCTTGGGGTCAACCAGGATCAGACGGCACTGCGCCGGGGTCAGGCGATAGAGCAGCGATAGCAGGATCGTATTGAGCCCGACCGACTTGCCCGAGCCGGTGGTCCCCGCCACCAGCAGATGCGGCATGGTGGCCAGATCGGCCACAACCGGTTCGCCGGCAATGTCCTTGCCCAGGATGATCGGCAGCATGCCCTTCGATCCGGCAAAGGCCTCGCTCGCGACCATTTCCTTGAAGCTGACCATCTGCCGGTCGGCATTGGGCAGTTCGATCCCCATCACCGTGCGGCCCGGAATGGGCGAGACGCGGGCAGAGATCGCGCTCATATTGCGGGCAATGTCGTCGGCCAGGCCAACCACGCGGCTGGCCTTGATGCCGGGGGCCGGCTCCAGCTCATACATGGTGACGACCGGGCCGGTGCGGACAGCGGTAATCTCACCCTTGACGTTGAAGTCATCCAGAACGGTTTCGAGCAGACGGGCGTTCCGTTCCAGCGCCAGCTTGTCGATCTTCTGCTTCGAATGCGGCGGAGGATCGTTGAGCAGGTCGATCGAGGGCAGCTCGTAATTGTCGAACAGGTCGCCCTGCTTGCCCGACGTCGCCAACTGTGCGGGCTTGGCGGGGCGGGTGGGATCGGTAATGACCGGCGGCTTGCGCGGCGGTTCGTCGGCGCTGACCGGGTTCGGCCGTGGTTCGATTGCCGCCTTGGCCACCGGCTTCACGTTGATAACGCCATCCGTCTCTGCCGGGCTGCGCCGCAGGAAGGCTGGCAAAGTCAGCAGGCTGCCCCAATCCAGCGCGAAGACCCGGGCGGCCAGGAATGAGCCGCCGGCCAGGCAGGCCAGCCCAGCCGCTAGGATCGCCCAGAACCGGCCTCCTTCGGGCAGCAGGGCGGCCAGGGCCTCGATCGCGCGGGCACCCAGCAGACCGCTGATCCCGCCCATCCCGGCGGGCAGCGAGCCGCCCGGCCCGGTAAAGACCAGGGCCATGACCGTGCCCAGCAGTGCCATGGCAAACAGCAGAACGCCGATTGGCCGCCACCAGGCGTGGTTCGCATGCGGCAGGTCGGCGTCTTCCTCTTCCACCAGCCGCCACAGCTTGCACGCGCCGACATAAAGCAGGGGCAGGAACAGGACCGCGATCGGCCCGAACAGGAACAGGACGCGTTCAGCCACCCAGGCCCCGACCGTGCCCATCCAGTTGGCCGGTGGGCCCGCTGCCGCAGTCGAGCCAGAGGGATCGGTCTGGTGATAGCTAACCAGCGCCAACGCCAGGAACACCATTCCGGCCAGCAGCAATCCGGCACCGCCGATCTCGGCCGCGCGGCGCGCGGCGCGGCGCAGCGTGGCGCGCCAGTTGACCTGCGCGCCGCGGCTTCCCGCGTTGACTGCCCCTGTAGCCATTTCGCTTCCCTTCGTTCGGCGGCCTTAATGCGCCTGCCGATGACTCCGCGTCAAGAATCCATGGAAATCGGGCGAGTCGCTTCAGCGCAAAAAGGCATCGATAGCCGCCCAGCGCGGCCATTTGAGCCGACGGTTGGCCGCCTTGCTCATCCCGCCCAGCGCAATCACTGGCACGGGCGACCGGCTGGCCAGCAGGCGGAAGCGCAGCGCACCCAGTGCCTTGGCGCCGGGATGGGAGCGGGTCGGGAAGACCGGGGATAGCAGCACGGCCCGGGATCGCGCGGCCCGGCACAGCTCGCGCAGGGAATGGGCGGTTGCCAGGGTGGCCTCGGGGTGTGCGCCATAAGAGCCGTCCGCCCCCCACCGCCGCGCTTGCCGGGCGGAACCGGAAAGGATCGCAGCAATGCCGCGCGCGCGGGCAATCCGCGCCAAAACCTTCCACCGCGCTTGGCGGTCCCCTTCGGCAAGGTGGTAATGCCGAAACACGAAACCGCTGCCGCGCGGCAACTGCCTGAGCGCGCGTTCCAGCACTGCGTCGTTGCGGGCGTCACTCAATAGCCAGATTTGGGGCAAGGGCTTCATTTGCGGCACGGCATCGCTATAGCACCGCGCCATGACCGATCCAGCCACCGCGCTCGCAGACATCACCGACCGTATCGCCCGCACCGCCCAAATTGCCGGTCGCAAGGCTGACGAGGTGACGCTGATCGCCGTCAGCAAGACCCATCCGGCCGAGCGGATCGCCCCGCTGATCGCTGCGGGCCAGCGCACGTTCGGTGAAAACCGGGTGCAGGAAGCGGCGGAGAAGTGGCCGCCCTTGCGCGAAGCCAATCCTGACATCGCGCTGCACCTGATCGGCCAGCTGCAATCGAACAAGGCCGAGGATGCGGTCGGCATGTTTGATTGCATTCATTCGCTCGACCGGCCTTCGCTGGTCAGCGCCTTGGGCAAGGCGATGGACAAGACGGGTCGGCAAGTGCCGTGCTTCGTGCAGGTCAATATCGGTGCGGAAGAGCAGAAGGGTGGCTGTGCAATTGCGGACCTGCCGAGCCTGCTGGCCGAGGCGGCAGCAGCGCAAATCCCGGTGATTGGCCTGATGTGCGTGCCCCCGGTCGGGATCGAGGCGGCGCCGTTCTTCGCCCTGCTTGATAAGCTGGCGCGTGATCACGGCCTGGCCGGCCGATCGATGGGAATGAGCGACGGCTTCGAAACCGCGATCATGCTGGGGGCAACCCACGTGCGTGTCGGTTCGGCCTTGTTCGGCGCGCGCGGCTGACCTAGCCTGATCGCCAAGGCGGCAGAGCGACCGCCACGGAGGATCATGGGCGACAGCAGCAGCGAACATCTTGGTGACAATTTCAAGGAATGGATTCCAGTCGGCTGGCCCGCGCGCAGCCTGGCCGAGTGCGAGGCGATCCTCTGCGCGCCCGGCGCCAAGTTCGAATATGAAACCATCGCTATCCGCGGCGTGCCGACCCGGGTCTGGAAGAATGCACCAGAAAATCTGGCGGCGCTGGCCCGTCTTGGCCGCAGCCACGGCGATGCCACCTTCCTGATCTATGAGGATGAGCGGGTAACTTACGAAGCCTGGTTCCGGGCTGTGGCGACCTTTGGCCGGCACCTGCAATCGCTAGGCGTGCAAAAGGGTGATCGCGTCGCCCTGGCCATGCGTAACCTGCCCGAATGGCCAGTGGTGTTCTTCGCCGCCGTCACCATCGGCGCGATCTGCGTGCCGCTCAATGCCTGGTGGACCGGGCCTGAGCTGGCCTATGGCCTCGCCCATTCCGGAGCGAAAGTGCTGGTCTGCGATGGTGAGCGGCTGGACCGTATCGCTCCGCACCGTGCCGAGCTGACCGACCTTGCCCAAGTGATCGTTTCGCGGCGGGACGATTGCCCCGCTGGCGTCGAGAAGCTTGAAGGCATCATCGGTCTCTCATCGAACTGGGGCAAGCTAGCCGATCAGGATCTACCTGACGTGGCAATCGCATCGGACGACGATGCAACCATCCTTTACACCTCGGGCACGACCGGGAACCCTAAGGGGGCACTGGGCACCCATCGCAACTTCGTCACCAACATCCTCTCCAGCGGCTATGGCGCGGCGCGGCAAGTCCTGCGCCGCGGCGAACCCCTGCCCGAACCGGCGCGCAAGGTTCTGCTGACGGTAATCCCGCTGTTCCACGCGACGGCCTGCTCGGCAACGATGATGGGGGCGATTGCGGCCGGCCACACCATGATCTTCATGTACAAGTGGGAGCCGGAAAAGGCCTTCCAGATCATCGAGCGCGAAAAGGTCAATTCAACCGGCGGCGTGCCGACCATCGCCTGGCAGCTGATCGAGCATCCCGCGCGCGCGAAGTATGACCTCTCCTCGATCGAGGCGATTGCCTATGGTGGCGCACCCTCCGCGCCCGATCTGGTGCGCAAGATTCGCGAAGTGTTTGGCGCATTGCCCGGCAACGGCTGGGGGATGACCGAAACCACCGCCACCGTGACGGGTCTGTCGGCCGAGGACTATCTCAACCGCCCGACCAGCTGCGGCCCCGCAGTTCCGGTCGCACGGCTGAAAGTGCTGGATGACGATGGCCGGGAACTGCCCCCCGGCCAGATCGGGGAGCTCTATGCCTCAGGCCCGATGATCGTGAAGGGCTATTGGAACAACCCCGAGGCCACGGCCGCGACCTTCATCGATGGCTGGGTCCGCACCGGAGACCTGGCCTGGCTGGACGAGGAAGGCTTCTGCTACATCGCCGACCGGGCCAAGGATATCGTGATCCGCGGCGGGGAGAACATCTATTCGTCCGAGGTTGAGAACGTGCTTTACGATCACCCCGCGGTGATGGATGCGGCGGTCGTGGGCATTCCGCACCGCACCCTGGGCGAGGAACCGGCGGCAGTGGTCCACCTCACGCCAGGCCAGTCGGCCAGCGAGGCCGAGCTGCAGGCCTGGGTCCGCGAGCGGCTGGCCGCGTTCAAGGTGCCGGTCCGGATCCTGTTCCATCCGGAAACCCTGCCGCGCAACGCCAATGGCAAGATCCTCAAGAAGGACCTTAAGGGCTTGTTTGCGGAAACGTCGTCCCGGACTTGATCCGGGACCGCTGGCGAACCGAATAGAAGGCAGCACTGTTAGGCCAGCGATCCCGACATTCGCCGGGATGACGGAGTGGGGAATGGGGAAAGGCGGTTTCGTTTACATCCTGACCAACCGGGCGCACGGGGTCCTGTACATTGGCGTTACCGCCGATATCGATCGCCGCATCTCGCAGCACCGAACCGGTGGTGGATCCAGGTTCGCACGCCGTTATGGCTTGGACCGGTTAGTCCTCGTGGAAGAATATCCCACCATCGACGAGGCAATCGTACGGGAAAAGCGCCTCAAGAACTGGCGCAGAGAATGGAAGATCGAACTGATTGAGGCGACCAATCCAGGATGGCTTGATCTGGGCGCTCGCTTCACATGAATCGTCGTACCGCCAACAGAAACGAATGAAACGCACAGGCCAGCGGTCCCGGATCAAGTCCGGGACGACGAGCGAGTTTAGCCCTTGTGCCCGTCCAACTCGTCACCCTGCAGGGTTACGACGTGGAGCAGGTTCGTCGCGCCCGGCGTGCCAAAGGGTACGCCGGCCAGGGCAATCAGCTTCGATCCGGCGGTGCCGAAACCGTGGCGCAGGGCCATACGCTTGCCCTTGCCGATCATCTCTTCAAAGCTGCCGATGTCCTTGGTGGTCACGGCGTGCGCCCCCCACAGCAGCGCCAGCTTGCGGGCGATCTTTTGCGAAGGCGTCAGCACCAGCATCGGCGCGGCCGGACGCTCGCGAGCCACACGGCGGGCCGTGCTGCCCGATCCGGTGAACACGATGACCCCGGCGATCGGCAGCGATTCCGCGATCGAGGCGCAGGAATGCGCCAGCGCGTCGGCGGTGGTGCGATCGGGCATGACATCGGCAAAGCTGACCTGCTGGCGATAACCGGGATCGCGCTCAACCTGTCCGGCAATGCGGTCCATGATCGTCACGGCTTCAACCGGCCAGGCACCGCTGGCGGTCTCGGCCGAGAGCATCACGGCATCCGCACCGTCATAAACCGCGTTGGCCACGTCAGACACTTCGGCGCGGGTCGGGGCCGGGCTTTCGATCATCGATTCCAGCATCTGCGTGGCCACGACCACCGGCTTGCCCGAACGACGGGTGGCGGCAACGATCCGCTTTTGCAGCGGCGGCACCTCTTCGGGGTTCAGTTCAACCCCCAGGTCACCACGGGCGACCATGATCCCGTCAGCGAGTTCGATGATCTCAGCCAGCCGGTCAATCGCCGCGGGCTTTTCGATTTTGGCCATCAGCGCGGTGTTGGAGCTGCCCATCAGCTTGCGCGCTTCAGCCACGTCCTCGGGCCGTTGGACGAATGACAGGGCGATCCAGTCAGCGCCCTGGTCAAGTGCAAAGGCCAGGTCCCGGCGATCCTTCTCGGTAAGCGCGGGCACGGGCACGACGGCATCGGGCACGTTCACGCCCTTGCGGTCCATGATCACGCCGCCAACTTCGGCCGAACAGAGGATCGCGTCCTGGCTGGCCTCGATCACCTTCAGCCGCAGTTTGCCATCGTCGATCAGCAGGCGCTGGCCCTTTTCCAGGATGCCGAACAGTTCGGGGTGGGGCAGGCAGACGCGGGTTTCATCGCCCAGCTCGGGATTGCGGTCGAGGGTGAAGTGACCCGAATGGCGGATCACCGCCTTGCCATCCTTGAACTGGCCAACCCGCAGCTTGGGGCCCTGCAAATCGCACAGGACCGCGATAGGGCGCTGGACTTCCTTTTCTACTGCCCGGATCGACGCGATGGTCTGGGCGTGGGTCTCATGATCGCCGTGGCTCATGTTGACGCGGAACGCGTCGGCGCCGGCGCGGACCAGCTTTTCGATCATTTCAGGGCTACGGCTGGCCGGGCCAAGCGTTGCCAGGATCTTGATCTTGCGACCGCGTGGATCGAACTTTGCCACGGAAAATTCCTTCTTCTTATCGCTGCCCCTATGGCAAAGTGGCGATGAAAACCCAAGGGTATGCCCATGAGCTGTTCTGAAAATACGAATGCGAACCCCGCAGATCCCCTTGAAGCGCTGGATGATGCTGTCGCCGCGGCAGCTTTCCGGCGATTGGTGCGGCATCTGCGCCTTCGTCACGATGCGCAAAACCTGGACTTGATGGTGCTATCCGGCTTCTGCCGCAACTGCCTGGCCGACTGGATCCGTGATGCGGGTGCCCCCTATGACAAGGAGGGCGCGCGCGAAGTGATCCACGGGATGCCCTCCGCGACGTGGAAAGCGCGTTTCCACAGGGAAGCGACCCCCGAACAGCTTGAAGCCATGGCCGAGAGCTTGAAGAAGAACGCTCCTGCCCCCTAAGAGCCGGTCAACCGATTCACCTTTTACCGGAGCTTACCTTCTCATGGCCGAAACCACCGACGACCGCCTACGCCTGCTGATCGAACGCGTGGAACGCCTGGAAGAAGAGAAGAAGGGCATCGCGGACGATATCCGCGATGTTTACGCCGAGGCCAAGGCCGTGGGCTATGACGCCAAGATCATGCGCCAGATCGTCCGCCTGCGGAAGATGAAGCCCGATGACCGCGCCGAGATGGAAGCGATCCTTGATACCTACAAGGCCGCGCTCGGCCTCGGTTAAGCGCTTGAATATGGCGGGTCGATCCTTAGCTTGTGCTGATCTTGCAAGCTAAGGAGCCCGCGATGATCGTTACCACCACCCCCACGATCGAAGGCCGCCCGGTCCAGCAGTACCTCGGTGTCGTGACCGGCGAGGTTATCGTCGGCGCCAACATGTTCCGCGATCTGTTCGCCAGCATCCGCGACATCGTCGGCGGGCGTTCGGGCTCTTACGAAGACGTGCTGGCCCGCGCCCGGATGCAGGCGCTTGAGGAAATGAAGCAGTTTGCCGCCGGTATGGGTGGCAATGCCGTGGTCGGGGTGGATCTCGACTATGAAGTGCTGGGCGCCAACGGTTCGATGCTGATGGTCAGCGCCACCGGTACGGCCGTGGTTGTCTGATTGACGACGGTCGGCTAGGGGGCGGCTCAATTCCAATCCCTAGCTGACGGCACAATCCCATGGCAGGCCATTCCAAATTCAAGAACATCATGCACCGCAAGGGTGCGCAGGATAAAAAGCGCGCCGCGCAGTTTTCCAAACTGAGCCGCGAAATCACCGTGGCCGCCAAGATGGGCATGCCCGATCCGGACATGAACCCGCGCCTGCGCGCCGCGGTCAACGCGGCCAAGGCCCAGTCGATGCCCAAGGACAATATCCAGCGGGCGATCGACAAGGCCAGCCGCGGCGATGCCGAGAATTACGAGGAAATTCGCTACGAAGGTTATGGCCCGGGCGGCGTCGCGCTGATTGTTGAGGCGCTGACCGACAACCGTAACCGCACCGCCACCAACGTCCGCACCGCCTTTGCCAAGAACGGCGGCAACCTGGGTGCCTCGGGCGCGGTGAGCCACGGGTTCGAACGGCTGGGTCTGATCGAATATCCCGGCAGCGCCGGTGATGCCGACAAGGTCTTCGAAGCCGCGCTCGAAGCCGGGGCCGATGATGTTGAAAGCGATGATGAAGGCCACGCCATCTGGGTCGCGGTTGAAAATCTCCACCCCGTCGCGCGCGAACTCGAAAAGGTGCTGGGCGAGGCCGAGGGCGTGAAGCTGGCATGGAAGCCCAACCTCAAGACCGAAGTCAGCGAGGAAGACGCGGCCACGCTGCTCAAGCTGATCGACGTCCTTGACGACGACGACGATGTCCAGACCGTCTGGGGCAATTACGAAATCCCGGATGCGGTGATGGAGAAGTTGGGCTGATAATCATCGGCCTCGATCCCTCCCTCAGCTGCACCGGCTGGGGGATCGTCGCCAAGAGCGGCAACCGGCTGAGCCACATTGCCAATGGTCAGGTCAAGACCGACCCCAAGGCCCCGCTGGCCGAGCGACTGGTCGTGCTCGATCGCGAGCTGAGCGACGTGCTGCTGCGCCACCGCCCGGATAGCGGCGCGGTGGAGGAAGTCTTCGTCAACAAGAACGCGCAGTCCACGCTCAAACTGGGCCAGGCGCGTGGCGTCTGCCTGCTAGCGCTGGCCCGCGCGGGGCTTTCCGTGGCGGAATATGCGCCGACGCTGGTCAAGAAGGCGGTGGTCGGCACCGGCGGGGCGGAAAAGGCGCAGGTCCAGGCGATGCTCAAGGTCCTCTTGCCAGGCGTGACACCCGCTGGGGCCGATGCCGCCGATGCCCTCGCCGTCGCAATAACGCATGCCCACCTGAGCCGGGCCTGACGCGAGCCATCAGGCTCATAACTGTTCGCGACTTGTTCCTTTTGCTTGCCGAGTGCGGCGCGGCGGGTTAACCCGCGTGCATGATTGCCCGCCTCTCTGGCCTGCTGGATGATTTCGGTACCGACTGGGCCGTGATTGACGTGAACGGTGTCGGCTATCTCGTTCATTGCAGCGCCCGCACGCTCGATGCACTGGGCACCCGCGGTGACAAGGTGACCGTCCATACCGAACTGCAGGTCTCCGAAAACGACATGCGCCTGATCGGCTTTGCCAGCGGGGGGGAACGCGAATGGTTCCGCCTGCTCACCGGCGTGCAGGGCGTCGGTAGCAAGATGGCGCTGGCCGTGCTTTCCGCGCTGACGGTGGATGAACTGCAGCGGGCCTGTGCCGGCGGCGATGCGGCCATGGTCGCGCGCGCGCAGGGCGTTGGGCCGAAGCTGGCCAGCCGGATCGTCAATGAGCTGAAGGAAAAGGCCGGCGGCCTGCCCTCCGCCGCAGGCGCCGCCATCGCTGGCGCGGCGCGCGGCTCATCCAGCCAGGATGCCGTCTCGGCGCTGCAGAACCTTGGCTTCAAACCCAACGTGGCGACCGACGCCGTTGCGCGTGCGCTCGAGGAACTGGGTGAGGGTGCCGGGCTGAATGACCTCGTGCGCGTCGCGCTGAAGCGGGTGGCAGGGTGATGGGGCTTCTCTGCCAGTCCCGTCACCCTGAACTTGTTTCAGGGTCCCGGATCAGTCTTGCCAGTTCCAACCGGGGGCAAGCCCAGCCCGACCGCCAGATCAATCCAATGCGGATTTCTCTCCTCAATAAGGTTGAGCTTCCACGATCGGTGCCAGCGTTTCAGCTGCTTTTCGCGGCTGATCGCGCTCACCATGTCGCCAAATTGTTCGAAGTGGACCAGCCGGTGGACTGCGTATTTCGCGGTGAACCCTGGCAGCACGTTGTTACGATGCTGCCAAAGCCGCGCGATCAGGTCCGAGGTGACGCCAATGTAAAGGGTGCCGCGCGGGTAGCTGGCCAAGATATAGACGCAAGGATCGCGTTCAATCTGCATGGATTGGGGCGTGCCGCAAAGGGGACCCTGAAACAAGTTCAGGATGA
>JBEEIN010000247.1:0-10843 GCA_041169825.1 Pseudomonadota bacterium | reverse complement strand
TCGCCACACCGGTAATCGGCTTGGTCATTGAGAAGATCCGGAAGATCGTCTGATTGTCCTGAGCGAGGCCCCGCGCCGGAGATGCCCGGCCGAACGAGTTAAAAGCCACCACCTTGCCATGCTGGACCAGCATATAGGTCAGGCCCGGTACGTCGCCCTTGGCAACAACGCCTGCAAGGCTGGCGTCCAGCTCCTGCAGTCGCGAGCGATCGAAGCCCGCGCTGCCAGCTTGAACCGCTGCGACGCCGGATTTTTCCCGGGCCACCGCTGGCGCGACTGGCGTAAGCAGAGCCGCAGCCAGTGCTAGCATGGTTCCGCTTCTGAATTGGCGTTTCATCACCCGCCGCCTTCAGAAGTGGAACCGCAGTGTTACGCCATAGGTGCGTGGATCGCCAAGCTGGGCGGTCAGCAGGCCGGTGTTGCCGGTGCCCACCGCGACGTCCGAAAGGTATTGCTTGTCGAACAGGTTCTTCACCCACAGCGACGCGTCTATGCGGCGGTTGGCGGCCCTGACGCCCAATCGCGCATTGACCAGGTGAAGCGGCTCAAGCAGCGTAGCGGCGGAATAGCCGCCGTTGTTCACCTCTGAACGGTAGCTGTAGTCGAAACCTAGGTAGGCCTCGGACTGCGCATCGAATACCGTCACTGGCTGCTTGACCTCTCCACCGAACGAGGCGCTCCACTTGGGAATGCCCGCGATTGCATATCCGGACAGGTCGCAGGTGTTCAGGTTGGTAAGCTCAAGCGGGCAAGCGCTGGCCGGATAGCTGACAATCTTCGCATCGGTATAGGCCAAAGCGCCGTAGACCGAGAAATTGTCGGACAGACGGCCCTGCATGTCGATCTCGATACCCTTCGAGCGCACCTTCGGGACATTCGAGAGATAGACGACCGCAAGGCGCGTGGGGTCGGCCACGTTCGCTTGATAATTGCGATCGTTCTGAAGATATCCAGCGACGTTAAAGGTCACACGATTGTCCAGCAGGCTGGTCTTGAGACCCACTTCGTAGGCATCGATCGATTCCGGCGCGACGACCGGGCTGATGCCGGTGGCCAGCTGAGTAAGGTTCAGGCCGCCCGAGCGATTGCCGCGCGAGTAGCTGGTGTAGACCATGACGTTGTTGTTGACCCTGTACGACAGGTTCGCCGCGCCAGAGACCTTTCCGACCTTGCTTTGCACGTCAAATGCCCCGCTCGTAGCAAAGGCCGCCCTGATCGGCGCAAAGGCGGCAAGCGGTCCCGCTAGCGGGATGCCGCCCAATGCTACCGCCGAATAATTGCCGCGCTTGTTGTCGTGTGAATAGCGCAGCCCGCCCGTCAGGCTCAGCGCATCCGTGAGATGGATCGTTGCCTGGCCATAGGCAGCCAGACTGGTGGTGTGATAACGGTTGGTATCCACCTTGCTAACGCCATTCAGGATCAGCCCCGGCAGCGCCTGGCTGACCAGCATTTGCGTGGCAGCAGGACCGTAGCCAACGGTCAGATACTGATTGATCGTTTCATCGTAAAGGAACAGCCCGGCCACATAGTCGACTTTGTTGCTGCCACTTGAGGCGATCCGCAGTTCCTGGCTGTACTGGTCTTGCTTGTCGACATTATCGGCCGCAGAAAAGGCACTGAGCGGCGTGAAATCAAGGTCATTGACCGGATCCCAGTTCCAGAACCGCCAGGCTGAGATCGATGTTAAGGTCGCACCGGGCAAGTCGATGTCGATCTGCGCCGAAACGCCGCCGCTTTCATTGCTGATTGCCACTGCCCGATCATTGACCGTCACTCGCGCGAAGGGATCGATAACCGGCGCGTACCCAAACAAGGCGGCGATGTTGCGGAAGTTCTTGCCATTGGCTGGAGCGACGATGCCAACCAAAACCTGGGCGCAGCAATCCTGCTTCTGCTTCGCATAATCCCCGATCAACCTGATCGAAATGCTCGAGCTGGGGGTGAACAGCAGCTGTCCGCGCAGCAGGTAGCTGTTGCGATTGTTCTGCTTCTTGCCGGTAAACTGATTGGTCAGTGTGCCATCGCGGCTGGAGACCGAACCGGACAGGCGGACCGCCAATAGATCGTCAACCAGTGGCACGTTCACCGCAGCCTTGCCTTGCCAAAAGACTAGGTTGCCCGCCGTCATTTCGGCGTTTACCTCGGAGTTAAACTTGGGCTTTGCAGTGGTAACGCTGATCGCGCCAGCGGTCGTATTCTTGCCGTAAAGCGTACCTTGTGGGCCGCGCAAAACTTCAATGCGCTCGATATCGATCAGGTCGAAGGCGGCAGTGCCGGGCCGGTTGTAATAGACTCCGTCAATGTAGAAGCCGACGCCGGGGTCGAGCCCGTCGCTGGCAATCGCAATGTTGTTGCCCAGCCCGCGAACATTGAGATTGGTGTTGCGTGGATTGTAGCCCTGGAAGCTCAGGCTTGGGGCAAGCTTGGAGAGATCCGCAACGCTCGTGGTGTTGGTATTGGTGAGCAAATCGCCGCCGACGACGGACAGGGCAACAGGAATGTCTTGCGCCCGTTCGTCACGGTGCCGCGCAGTAACCACGATTGCCGTTTCGTTCGATGCTGTCTCTTCAGCCTCCTCGGCAAACGCTGGCGCGGTGGTTGCGAACAGCACTGCAATCATCGAAGCCGAGCCAAAAGTGGCCTTGCGAAGTACCCTCATGTTCCCCTCCCTGGTGAACCCGGCTTTTGCCGGTTTTGACATATGGGTATCTTAGTAACCTCAAATTTCGATTCCTCAATCGGTAATTTGACAAATTGGTATCGCATGCACCTGCGATGGCAGAAATGGCGCCGAACCCTTTGGCGATTGCGCGTTGCTCACCTATCTCGTAGGAGCTTTGACAAATGGGTTACCCGACGAGTGCCGGCGTCGAATGGCACGGATCGCTGGTACCAAACAGTTGAAAAGAGATCCCGTTGGCTTCAGCCCGCGAAAACACCCCAAGGCGCAACCGCCACGATCAGATCCTCGACTCTGCGGCTTTGCAGCTTGCCAACTTTGGCGTCGGCACCTCATCGCTACCCGAAATCGCTGCCTGCATGGGCCTGACGCGTTCCGCGCTGTATTACTACGCAAAGTCCAAGGAAGACTTGGTTTTCCAGGTTTATCATCGTTCGTGCGACATCATGTTTGAGGCGGCAGAGGCGAGCCGATCGAAATCCAGTAATGCTTCTGAAAAGCTGGTCGAATTCGTTCGCACGATCGCGGGCCGCGAGCACATCGATGTCATAGCTTTGTCCGAAGTCGGCATGCTCGATGCTGAACAGCGAACGGGAGTGCTCGAACGCTATGAAGCGGTTGTCGGAACGATTGCCTGCATTCTGCACGAAGGCGTCAATCGCCGAGAATTGCGTGCCTGCGATACCGAAATTACTGCACGAACTATCGTGAGCATAGTCCAACACCTCTGCATGATAAAGGCATGGACGCAGTTCAGGGCCACGATTAGCCCGCTCGGCGATGCTGTTCCCGACTTTGCGCGGCTGGTAACCGGAACCACGGACCTACTGCTGAACGGCTGGGCCAAAGACCGAACCCGACCGATCCCAGTACAACTGATCGATTTTACGCCCTTGCTCGTCACCTCTGCCCGGGCCTTCGACCGAGAGGGCCTGACCCGGGCGAAGCGCGAGGAGATACTGATCACGGCGTCGCGCCTGTTCAACCAGCGCGGCGTTTCTTCAACCACGCTCGACGATATCGCTAATGAATTAGGTGCGACCAAGCGCACTCTCTACCACCATGTCGGCGACAAACAGACGCTTCTGTCTGCCTGCCACGAACGTTCCCGGAATATCATCAAACACCTCTATCGCGAATACGGGCGCCGGGTCGAAGGTGGCGAGGATCAAGCTGCCGCGCACCTCAATTATTTGCGCAGCACGGCCCTGGCCCAATTGCGAGCCGATATCGCGCCGCTCCGCGTTTCTGTCGGAATCCCAGAACTCGACGATGAAGGCCGCAAAGCACACGAAAAGTATGTCCAGTGGCTTCTGAAGATTAGCTCAACCCACCGGAATCGGCTAAGGGATTCCGATGCTTTGCGTGATCATGATGGCAAGACGCTCAACCTGATCCACGTCGGCGGCGTAAATTGGCTCGCTAAGGGCCTCGTCTCAATCGAACCAAGCCGCATGGCGGATGTCGCCTGCGAGGTTGTCGACGTGCTGCGGTTGGGGTTGCTGCCATTGACGTAGGCCAAGGCACTGCGCCTACCCGTCTTAGTGTTTTTGTTCGCAAATGGCGCGCCCGGCAGGACTCGAACCTGCTGCCTCAAGATTAGAAGTCTCGCGCTCTATCCAGATGAGCTACGGGCGCGCGCTCTGCATCCCATAGGCGGGGTTTGCCTGGCGCGCAAACCGCGTTAGGCAGTGGAAATGAGCAATAACCTCGCCCAGTTGGACGGACAAAGCGGTGCCCGCCGCCACTTCCGGTATTTTGATTATGTGATGGCGGCCTTTGTCGCGATCCTGCTGCTGTCCAACCTGATCGGGGCCAGCAAGCTGGCAACGCTGGGCGGCTACACCTTTGGCGCGGGGATCCTGTTCTTCCCCGTATCCTACGTGATCGGCGACGTGCTGACCGAGGTCTATGGCTATGCCAATGCCCGGCGCTGCGTTTGGATGGGCTTTGCCGCAATGCTGTTCATGGCGTTCATGAGCTATGTCGTGGTGGCCATGCCGCCCGCCGCCGGTTGGGAGGGGCAAGCCGCCTATGAAAGCGTGTTCGGCAGCACTTGGCGCATTGTTGCTGCCTCGGTGATCGCTTTCTGGGCCGGTGAATTCGTCAACAGCTTCGTGTTGGCCAAGATGAAGATCCTGACCAAGGGCAAGGCGCTGTGGAGCCGCACGATCGGTTCAACCTTCTTCGGGCAGGCTGTCGACAGCCTGATCTTCTATCCGATCGCCTTTCTGGGGATCTGGACGACCGAGCAGGTGCTGACCGTGATGGTCACCAACTGGCTGCTGAAGGTGTTGTGGGAGGCGCTGCTCACCCCGGTGACCTATGTGGCGGTCGGCTGGCTCAAGCGCCGCGAGGGGGTGGAGGTCTTCGACGAGGGGACCGACTTCTCGCCCTTTGCCAAGGCCAAGTCGGTCTGACTTTCCCGGTGGGCGGCCCCGTCCCAGGTTGGACGGGGCCTCACCGGCGATCCATCAATCGGCGATGAGGCCGATTGCCAGATAGATCAGGACCAGCGAACCGAAGCCGAGGATCGTTCCGACCACCCAGCCCAGCCGGACCAGCGTGACATCAACATTGCAGTAATCGGCGATCCCGGCGCTGACACCCATGAACTTGCCATTCGCCTTGTTGAGGCGGAAGCCACGGGCAGGCGTGCCATCTGCACGCGAACGATCAAGCGGACTCATTAGGCGACAACTCCGACATAGGTGCTGGTCTGGGCCTGGGCTTGGCTCGGCATCGAGACAGTGGCGCCGATCAGGGCAAGCGAGAGAGCGAAGGCCGATACGGCGGCGGTAAAGCGGGCGGACAGTTGCGATAGGCCGAACATGATCATTTCCCTTTCCATTTGAACCTTCCGCGGGACCAATCCCGCGGATGCCACAACAGTTGCAGGGCCCGTGCCAAATCGGGAAATTGCCGGAAAACCGTCTTTTTCGATTTCAAAGTAGCAACTTTCCGCAGGATGAATGCCATGTTTTGGGAAAATTCACCAACTGTGCGGACTGCGCATTGGGATGACAGCAGGCCATCACGATACTATCGCCCTGCCAATGGCGCTTGACCGCATCACCCTGACCCATTTCCGGAACCATCCGGAAACCCGGCTGGCCGGCACCGCGCAGTTCAACCTGCTGGTGGGCGAAAACGGTGCCGGCAAGACCAACGTGCTGGAGGCCCTGTCACTGCTCGCCCCGGGCCGCGGCCTGCGGCGCGCAGCGCTGACCGAATTGCCCAGCCAGAGCGGCGACGGCGGCTGTGCCATAAGCGCCGAGCTGGATGGCAGCGTGCAGCTTGGCACGGGGATCCGCCCGGATCGCCCCGGACGCCGCATTGCCCGGGCCAACGGCGCAGAAATCCCTGCGCTGGGCCTGTCCGAATGGCTATCGATCGGCTGGTTGACCCCGGCGATGGATCGCCTGTTCAGCGAAGGCGCAGGCGCGCGGCGGCGATTCCTTGACCGGCTGGTCCTCGCGCTGGAGCCGGGCCATGCCAAGAATGCCGCGCGGATGGAAAACGCGTTGCGAGAGCGCAATCGCCTCTTGGGTGAACCGATGGAACCCGATCCGGCATGGCTCGACGCCCTGGAAAGCCAGTTGGCCGAAGCGGGATCACTGGTGGCGCAAGCGCGGGCGCGGCTGGTGACCGCGCTGTCAGAACGTCTGGCGATGATCCCCAATGCACCCTTCGCCAAGCCCGATCTTGCCTATCAACCCGGCGGACCGTTGACCGCCGATGCTCTTGCCGCGGAATTACGCGCCACGCGGCGCCGTGATCGTGCCGCGCAACGGACGCTCACCGGGCCGCACCGCGATGAACTTGGCGTGACCATGGCGGGCAAAGGTCAGCCAGCCAGCGCCTGTTCCACCGGCGAACAAAAGGCGCTGCTGATCGCGATCACCCTGGCCCACGCTGACTTGCTGCAGGACAGCCGCCCTGCCCTGCTGCTGCTGGACGAAGTGGCAGCCCACCTCGATCCGGTTCGCCGGATCGCTCTATTTGACAGACTGCGCGCCGGAAAGGCGCAAGTCTGGCTAACCGGAACCGAACTCGCGCCGTTTGACGCAATTGCGACTGAAGCTGCGATCTGGCGCGTTAGGGACGGTTCGGCTGAGCGGATTGCTTAGCGGCCTTCGGCAGTTCCCCGGCCACCTTGTCCACCGTCGCCTCGACCATCAGGTCGATCCCCGGCAAGGTTGGGTGGATCCGATCCGCTTGCACCAGATCAGGCCGCCCCAACAGCGGCTGCAGGAAGAACGGCACCAGTGCCGCATCATGCTTTTTGGCGAGCGCCGGGTAGATCGGATCGAACTTGCCGCGATATTCCGCACCCAGGTTTGGTGCCGCCAGCATGCCCATCAGCACCACCGGAATCCCGCGCGCCTTGAGCTTGCCCAGCATCTCATCCAGGTTCTTCCGGGTCGCCTCAGGCGGTAAGCCGCGCAGCATATCATTGCCGCCCAGGCTGATGATCACCAGCGCGGGGGGCCTGGGCAAACTGTTCAGGGTGAAATCCAGCCGTTCCAGTCCACCGGCGGTCGTGTCGCCCGAAACCCCGGCATTGGAGATCCGAGCATTCAGCCCACGTGCCCGCAGGGCGGCTTCAAGCCGGGCGGGATAGGATTGCCCGGGTTCCAGCCCATATCCGGCAAACAGGCTGTCACCCAGCGCAACGATCCGCAGTTCATCACCCATCACCGGCAGGTCCGGCGAAGCGGAAGCGGCTTGGCTGGGCGCAGGGGTTGCAGGCTGCCCCGAACCGCATGCACCCAGCACAAAGGCTAGCGCCAGAGGGCTTGCAAGTCGGACGGTGGAATTCCATTTCATGCCGGAAGGTTCCTTCAATTCGTTTCCCCCTAGCTATGGCCATTCGCTGACGTGACAAGCCCCCAATCAGCGCCAGAGGTGGCGATTGCCGCCAAGAACCTGACACTCACCCTTGGCTCTGCCGAGGCAGCGGTCGAAATCCTGCGCGGGATCGACCTCGCGGTACCGCATGGCCAGACCCTGGCGCTGCTCGGGCCGTCAGGCTCGGGCAAGAGCTCGCTGATGGCGGTTTTATCGGGCCTTGAACGGGCCAGCGGCGGCACCCTTAATGTTGCGGGCGAAGACTTTGCCAGGCTTGATGAAGATGCCCTTGCCGCAGCCCGGCGAGGCCGGATCGGGATCGTGCTGCAAGCGTTCCACCTGCTGCCAACCATGACCGCGCTCGAAAACGTGATGACGCCGATGGAACTGGCCGGGATGAGCGATGCCCGCCAGCGCGCCGAAGCAGAGCTTGCGGCCGTTGGCCTCGGCCATCGGCTTCACCACTATCCCTCGCAGCTATCCGGCGGCGAACAGCAACGCGTGGCAATCGCCCGGGCGCTTGCCACGCGTCCGGCCTTGGTTTTTGCGGATGAACCCACCGGCAATCTCGATGCGGCAACCGGTGCCGGGATTGTCGACCTGCTGTTCGCCCGGCGCGCCGAAGCCGGGGCAACGCTGGTCATTATCACCCACGATGCCAGCCTGGCCGAGCGATGTGAGCGCGTGGTGACACTCGCCGACGGCCGGATTGCGAGCGATACTGCCACGTGAGTGAAGCACTATCCTGGTCAACCGCCTGGACGATCGCCCGGCGTGATCTCTCTGCCCGCTTCCGCGGGCTGCGGCTGTTGCTGGCCTGTCTGTTCCTGGGCGTTGGCGCTCTGGCGGCGATCGGCACCCTGACCGGGGCGATCGAGGATGAACTGAAATCGCGCGGGCAGACTATCCTCGGCGGGGATGTCCAGGTTGAGGTCTGGCAGCGTAGCGCCAACGCGGCTGAGCGCGCCGAGTTGGAAAAGCTCGGGCAGGTATCGGGCGGCATCCGCCTCCAGGCCATGGCTTCAAGCGGTGAAACGGTGGTTCCGATCGAACTGAAGGCGGTCGATGCCCAATGGCCGCTGGTCGGACGCCTGACGCTTGAAGATGGTCGCAAAGTCGGCGCACCGGCGCCGGGCACCGCCTGGGTATCGCGCGACGCGCTGGCGCGATTGGAACAGCGCCAGGGGGGCAGCTTTACCCTTGCCGGCCAGCCGCTGAAAATCGCCGGCGTGATTGCTGATGAACCGGACCGGCTGAGCGAGGGCTTTGCGCTTGGTCCAACGGTGATCGTCGCAGATGGCTTTCCGGAAGCAGCTGGCCTGACCGCCCCTGGCGCGATGTTCCGTAGCAAGTATCGGGTGCTTCTCCCCCCCGGCAGCGATCCTGTCGCCACTATTGAGGGGCTCAAAACCAAGTTCCCCGCCTCAGGCTTTACCTATCGGCAGCGCGACAAGGCGGCGCCGGGCGCAGACCGGTTTGTCTCGCGCATGGGCGAATTCCTTGTGCTGGTTGGGCTGACCGCCATGGCAATTGCCGGGATCGGGATCGGTGGTGGGGTCTCGTCCTATCTGGAAGCCCGCCGCAACAGTATTGCCACGCTGAAAGTTCTGGGCGCGACCAGTCGTGACATCAGCCGGATCTATCTTCTCCAATTGCTGGCTGCCGCCTTGGCAGGAAGCCTCGCTGGCCTTGCGGCCGGGATTCTGGTGATGCCGCTGCTCGGCAAGGCGCTCGGTGCACTCTTGCCGGTTGCGCCCGGCCTTGTGCTCGACTGGGCCGCACTGGCCCGCGCGACAGCCTATGGCTTGCTGGTCGGCCTCATCTTCGCCGCACCGCCGCTGTTTGCCGCGCGCCGTTTCCCCGCGCTGGCGCTGATGCGCGCCCGGGTATCCCCGCTCGCCGGGCAATGGCGCGAGGCGCTCTGGCCCGTTGCCCTGGGCTTTGCTGCAATCATGGGCCTGACCCTGGCCAGCGCGGCGCAATTGCCGGTAACCGCCGGATTCCTGGCGGGGGCCATCGCGGTGCTCGGCCTGCTCGGTTTACTGGGGTGGGGCCTGCGCAAGCTGGCAGCGCGACTGCCCCGCCCGCAACGCCCACTGCTGCGGCTTGCCCTGTCGAACCTTCATCGGCCAGGTGCGCAGACCGGGTCGCTGGTGACGGCACTGGGCTTTGGGCTGTCGGCCTTCGTGCTGCTCGCCGTGGTCCAGACCAGCCTTGAAGCCAATATTGCGCGCCGCGTCCCCCAACGGGCACCCGACTATTTCATGCTCGACTTGCCCCGCGACCGTGCGGGCGAGATGGCGCAAATCGTGCATCAGGCTTCGCCGTCGGCCAAGGTCAGGCAGGTTCCGGCGCTGCGCGGGGCAATCCTGGCTTATGGACCCGAAGGCGCGATGACCCGCGTGGCCGATCTGAAGGAGATCCCTGAAAATGCCTGGCCGCTGCGGGGCGAGCGCGGGCTGACCTATTCCGACTCCCTGCCGGAAGGCAATTCGCTGACCGCGGGGCAATGGTGGCCGCACGGCTACAATGGTGAGCCACTGGTCTCTGTCGATGAGGAATTGGCAAAGGCCATCGACCTGAAGCTGGGCGACAAGATCACCATCGGCGTTTTGGGTGTTGAGCGCAGCGCGCGGATCGCCTCGTTCCGGCGGATCGACTGGGATTCGATGGGCTTCAACTATGTCCTGGTCTTCTCACCGAACACGCTCGCCGATGCGCCGCACAACCTTGCCGCGACAATCGACCTGCCAGCCGGCGCCGAACGCAGCCAGTTGCTGCCGCAATTGCTTAAAGCCTTTCCAGCCAGCCCGGTCATTGAAGTGGGCGGCGTCCTGAAGCAGGCTCGCGAATTGCTCGATCAGGTATCAACCGCGATCCTTGCCGCTGCCTCTGTCGCGGTTCTTGCCGGCATAGCCGTCTTGCTGGGCGCGATTGCAGCGGCTCGGGCCAGCCGCCTCTATGATAATGTCGTCCTGCGCGTGCTGGGTGCCAGCCGCCGCCAACTGCTGCTGCTTCAATTGGCCGAATATGGTCTGCTGGCCTTGCTGTTGGCGGGGGTAGCGCTGGCGCTTGGATCGGCCATCGGCTGGATGGTGATCGTGCAGCTGTTCGATTTTGCCTGGCTGCCCAATTGGCCGCAGGTCCTGGCCGTGCTGGGCGCAGGGCTGGGGCTAACCGTCGCCTTCGCCCTCGCCGGTTCGCTGCCGCTGTTGCGCGCCAAGCCAGCGCAGGCCTTGCGTGAACTGTGATTTTGGCGGTTGAACCCGCGCTGCAAAGGCCTACATCCGCCCCATGTTTATCGAGACTGAA
>JBEEIN010000246.1:0-6577 GCA_041169825.1 Pseudomonadota bacterium | reverse complement strand
GCGCTGAAGACGCGGCTGGACTATGGTGCGCAACAGGCGCTGGACAAGCTGGCCCCGGCGCAGTTCACATCGCCAGCCGGCACCAGCCATGCGATCGACTATGACGATCCGGGTGGGCCATCGGTGGAACTGCGAGTGCAGGCGCTCTTTGGGCTCGATCGCCATCCCGGCTTTGGCCAGCCGTCGCAGCCGCTCTTGCTCAAGCTAACCGACCCGGGCGGCAAGCCCCTGCAAACCACGCGTGACCTGCCGGGTTTTTGGCGTGGTTCGTGGAAAGATGTGCAGCGCGACATGAAGGGGCGCTATCCCAAGCATCGCTGGCCGGACTCGCCGTGGGCCGAGGATCCAAGTCTTAAGACGAAAAACGCCTTCGAAGCTTCCCGCCGCTCTTGATTCCAGCAACGATTCGACCGAAAGCGCCATCATGTCTGCACGCATTTACCAACGCCCCAAGAACGCCATGCAGTCGGGCAAGGCCCTGCTGGACCAGTGGATCCTCGATTTCGCCCCGGCTGAGGCGCGCAAGGCCGATCCGCTGATGGGCTGGTCGGGATCGGGAGACACCCAGGCGCAGGTGCAGCTGAAGTTCCGCACCCTGGCAGAAGCCCAGGCCTATGCCGCCAAGCACGGGATCGCCGCGACGGTTCACGGCACGCCGCCCCGTCGCCTCAAGCTGCAGAGCTACGCCGACAATTTCCGCTGATAGCCTTTGCGCTCCCAGTGCCATTCGGCGCGGAGCTGGCAGAGGCTTGCGTAATCGGCCCAAGGCCGCCATATGCCCGCCCGGGAGTCGGTCGGACGCTTGCGTCCGCCAACCTGGTCAGGTCCGGAAGGAAGCAGCCACAACGGGTTGCGGCGGGTCGGCCGGCTCCTTTTCCGCCATTCGACAATTGGGGCGCTAGCGCCTACCAAGGACGCGATGGACGATTCACCCGATATTTTTGGCGACGAGCCTGAAGAAGACGGTCCGACTGCGGCAGACCTGGAGGCTGCCGGGCAGGAATCGATGTTCGGTGCGCCGCAGCCTGCTCCTGCACCAGTTCCGGCGGCGGCGCCGGTCGCAGCTGCGCCGGTTGCGCAGGCCCAGCCTTACCGCGTTCTCGCGCGCAAGTACCGTTCGCAGACCTTTGCCGAACTGATCGGCCAGGATGCCATGGTCCAGACCCTGGCCAACGCGATCAAGCGTGACCGGCTGGCCCATGCTTTTCTGATGACCGGGATTCGCGGGGTCGGCAAAACGTCAACCGCGCGTCTGATTGCCAAGGCGCTCAACTGCGTCGGGCCGGATGGGCAAGGCGGGCCGACGATCGATCCCTGCGGCCAGTGCGAACCCTGTTTGGCCATTGCCGAAGGGCGCCACATCGACGTGATCGAGATGGACGCCGCCAGCCATACCGGTGTGGACGACGTGCGCGAGATTATCGAGGCGGTGCGCTATGCGGCCGTTTCGGCGCGCTACAAGATCTACATCATCGACGAAGTTCACATGCTCAGCCGCAATGCGTTCAACGCGCTGCTCAAGACGCTGGAAGAACCGCCGCCGCATGTAAAGTTCCTGTTCGCGACCACCGAAGTGGACAAGCTGCCGGTCACGGTATTGTCCCGCTGCCAGCGGTTCGACCTGAAGCGGATCCCGACCGAGCTGCTCGCCAGCCATTTTGCGATGATCTGCGGCAAGGAAGGCGTTGAGGCCGAGGCTGAGGCCCTGGCGATGATCGCTGCCGCGGCAGACGGCTCGGTGCGCGATGGCCTGTCGATCCTGGACCAGGCGATTGCCCATGCAGATCTTGGCGGCGACGGCAAGGTTACTGCCGCGCAGGTGCAGGACATGCTTGGCCTGGCTGACAAGAGCGTCCAGCGCCGTCTGTTTGCGGCCTTGATTGGCGGGGATGCGGCGGGGCTGCTGGACCTGGTTGACCAGCAGTTCGCTCTCGGTGTTGAGCCGCCCGCGCTGCTGCGCGGTCCGCTGGAACTGACTCACCGGGTGACGTTGGCCCAGCTTGGCCGCGATGAGTCTTCGTTCTCGGAGGAAGAGCGCGTGGCGATCGGCGAATGGTCGCAGCGGCTCTCAGCCGGACAGCTGCATCGCCTGTGGCAGCTGCTGCTGAAGGGGCATGAAGAGGTCAAAACTGCGCCAGACCCCTTGGTTGCGGCGCGGATGGCTCTGCTGCGGGTGCTGCATGCGTCAGACCTGCCTGATCCCGGCACCCTGGCGAAGCACCTGGAAAGCACCTTGGCCAATGCCCCGCGCGGCGAAAGCAGTGCCGCTTCGGCTCCGGCGGCGGCACCCGTCGCGGGATTGAGCTGGGAGCAGTTGATTGAGACTGTTGACCAGTCAGGCCAGCTGCGCGTTGCGCAGGTGATGCGTGACTGGGTGCGGGTGATCGCCCTGGCACCGGGCGAGCTGACCTATGCGGTTGCGCCAGGCTATCCGGGGGACCTGGGGCCTGAGCTGCGCGATGGCCTGTTGCGCGCCACGGGTGAGCGCTGGACCGTCCAGCGCGGTGAGGGGGAGGGAACCCCGACCCTGCGCGAGCAGGTTGAAGCCCAAAAGGCGGCAGAGAACGAAGCGCTGCGCCGCCATCCCTTGGTAGAGGCTGCATTCGCCGCCTTCCCGCAGGCCGAGATTGTCGAAGAAAAGCCCGAAGCGCGGATCGCCAGCGCGGGTGGCAGCAAATGGAGAAACTGACGTGAAGTCGATGGAAGAGATGCTCAAGGCCGCGCAGCAGGCTGCCGAGACCATCCAAAAGCAGATGACCGAAAGCCAGACCAAGCTCGATGGGATCGAGGTGGAAGGTCGGGCCGGTGGTGGCCTGGTTTCCATCCGTGCCTCGGCCAAGGGGCGGATCATCGGCGTCAGTATCGACGACAGTCTGCTGAAGCCCGAAGAGAAGGGCATTCTCGAAGATCTGATCGCCGCCGCCTTCAACGATGCGCGGGCCAAGGCGGACGAGGTCGCCGGTCAGGAAATGGCCCGGATGCAGTCCGGGATGGGACTGCCGCCGGGCTTCAAGCTGCCGGGAATGTGACGGTTACCGGCGCGCCAATCAGCGCGCCGGTTCAATCCGTTTGCCGCCCTTGATCACGGCCGCTGGCTTTTCCAGCAGCTGGACGTTGCCAAGCGGATCGCCGTCGACGGCCACCATATCGGCATAACGCCCGCTCGCGATCTGGCCGACATCGGCTTCGCGGCCCAAGGCCTGTGCGGCGTTGAGCGTTGCAGCGCGGATCGCATCGAGCGGGGTCATCCCGTATTGAACCATGACCGCGAACTGCTGGCCGACCTGGCCGTGCGGCATCACCCCGGCGTCTGAGCCAAAGACCATCCGGACCCCCGCCTTGTAGGCCTTGCGGAAATTGTCGCGCTGGATCTGGGCGACTTCGCGGTCCTTGCGCAGGTTGTCTTCCAACACGCCGTTCTTCTTGCCTTCGGCCTGGGTGTAGTCGGTGTTCTTGATGTCCATGCTGAAATAGGTCGGCTTGGCCCGCGCCACGGCCAGCTTGATCCCCTCATCGTCGACCAGGCTGACGTGTTCGATGGTATCGACGCCGGCCTTGATGGCAGCCTTGATCCCGGCCGCGCCGTGGGCATGGGCGGCAACGCGCAGGCCCCACATCTGAGCCTCATCGACAATGGCCCGCAATTCGCCTTCGTTCAGCTGCTGCTGGCCAGGTTCGGTGTTGCGGCTGAAGACCCCGCCGGTGGCGCAGACCTTGATCACTTCGGCACCAAACTTGCGCTGGCGGCGGACCTGATAGCGCAGCTCCTCCTCGCCATCGCCGACGCCTTCTTCCTTCTTCGCCTTTTCGAGCGAGGGCGGGAGGAAGGTGGAATCGCAGTGGCCGCCCGTGGCGCCCAAGGCATAGCCGGCGGGCACGATCCGCGGGCCGACCGCATAGCCGTTGTCGATCGCCTGTTTCAGGCCAATATCGTTGCGGTTGCTCGATCCGACATTGCGGACAGTGGTGAAACCGGCATCAAGCATGGCCCGGGCATTGCCCACCGCCGTCATCGCAAAGAAACTGTCGGTGAATTCCAGCCCGCGATAGCCGCCGATGTCGGCCGGGCCGTCCAGATGGACATGCATGTCGATCAGGCCGGGCACCAGCGTTTTGCCGGGCAGGTCGATCCGTTCAATGCCATTGCCGGGCTTGCCATTGCCGGGCTTGATTGTCCGGGCGTCGGCAATCTGGGTGATGCGGCCGGCATCGTCTACGTAGATCGCCGGGTGCTCGACATAGCTTCCCTTGGTAACATCAAGATAGCGTTCGGCCGTGATCACCACCGGATTCGCTGCCACGGGGACGGCCAGAACAGCGGCAGCGATCGAAAGCGAAAGGGCAAGGGGCTTCATCGGCAATATTCTCCCTGAATGTGGCAGGTCTGATGCTTGGTTCGTACGCGAATAGCAATCCCGCGCCGTCCACAGACCTGAAAGCGCCGCCCATTGCGCCGCCCAGGGGGCATCCCCATATCCGAGAACAATGCCGGGACTCACCCGGCCGATGCCGACGGGCATCGCTTAAAGATGGATAGCCACATGCAATTGCTCCCCCTGCTGCCTCTGCGCGATATTGTCGTGTTCCCCGGGATGGTCGTTCCGCTGTTCGTGGGACGCGAAAAGTCGGTTGCTGCGCTGGAAGCGGCGATGGCGGGGGACAAGGACATCTTCCTGCTCGCGCAGCTTGATCCCGGCTGTGACGATCCCGATCGCGATGATTTGTATGACGTCGGCGTAATCGCGACCGTCCTGCAACTGCTCAAGCTGCCCGACGGCACGGTGCGGGTTCTGGTTGAAGCACGCCAGCGGGCCCGGATCGAGGACCTGCGGCTGGAAACGACCGCATCGGGCGAAATGGCTGTCGCAGGTGTCGAAGCGCTCGATCAGCCCGGCGCAAGCGGGAACGAAGCCGAGGCGATGATGCGCTCGGTCATCGATACCTTTGCCGAATATGCCAAGCTCAACAAGAAGCTGCCCCAGGACGCCGGTGAAAACCTGGGTGAGATTACCGAGGCATCGCAACTGGCCGATGCCGTGGCCGCCCATATCCAGGCCAAGGTGGCTGACAAGCAGGCCATGCTGAGCGAGAGCGACCCACTCAAGCGGATGGAAATGGCGCATTCCTTCATGGAAGGCGAGCTGGGCGTGTTGCAGGTGGAACGTCGCATCCGTGGGCGCGTGAAGCGCCAGATGGAGAAGACCCAGCGCGAATATTACCTCAACGAACAGCTCAAGGCGATCCAGCAAGAACTGGGCGGTGACGATGCCGGTGAGGTTAATGAACTGCAGGAGTTGCAGGAAAAGATCGATCGCCTGAAGCTGTCGAAGGAGGCCCGCGCCAAGGCCAATGCGGAACTCAAGAAGCTGCGCACGATGCAGCCGATGAGCGCTGAAGCGACCGTGATCCGCAACTACTTGGACGTGCTGTTGGGCCTGCCGTGGGGCAAGAAGTCCAAGCTGAAGCGCGATATTCCGGCCGCCCAGGCGATCCTGGATGCGGACCACTATGCGCTGGAAAAGGTCAAGGACCGGATTGTCGAGTACCTCGCCGTCCAGGCCCGGACCAACAAGCTGAAGGGGCCGATCCTGTGCCTCGTCGGGCCGCCGGGGGTTGGCAAGACCAGCCTGGGCAAGTCGATTGCCAAGGCGACCGGGCGCCAGTTCATCCGCCAGTCGCTGGGCGGGGTGCGGGACGAAGCCGAAATTCGCGGCCACCGCCGCACCTATATCGGCTCGCTTCCGGGCAAGATCGTGAGCAACCTGCGCAAGGCGGGAACCAGCAACCCGCTGTTCCTGCTGGATGAGATCGACAAGCTGGGCCAGGATTTCCGCGGTGATCCGGCTTCGGCCCTGCTCGAAGTGCTCGATCCGGAGCAGAACGCCAAGTTCCAGGACCACTATCTTGAGCTGGATTACGACCTGTCTGACGTGATGTTCGTCTGCACGGCCAACAGCCTGAACCTGCCTCAGCCGTTGCTGGACCGGATGGAGATCATCCGGTTGGAAGGTTACACCGAGGATGAGAAGGTCGAGATTTCGGAACGCCACCTCGTTGCCAAGCAGGTTGAGGCACACGGTTTGAAGGCGGGTGAGTTCACGCTGGAGTCAGCGGCCCTGCGCGACCTGATCCGCTATTACACCCGCGAGGCCGGCGTGCGCACGCTGGAGCGCGAGATCGCCCGGCTGGCCCGCAAAAGCCTGCGCAAGATCCTTGAAGGCAAGGAGACGGCGATCACCATTACGCCCGAGAATTTGGGTGAATATGCCGGTGTTCGGAAGTTCAAGTTCGGCGAGGCCGAGGAAGAGCATCAGGTGGGTGCCGTGACCGGCCTCGCCTGGACCGAGGTTGGCGGTGAACTGCTGACGATTGAAAGCGTGACCGTGCCGGGCAAGGGCGGGATCATGACCACGGGCAAACTGGGCGAGGTGATGAACGAGTCCGTCCAGGCGGCCTTCAGCTTCGTCCGTGCGCGTTCGCCGGCCTATGGCATCAAGCCCAGTTTGATTAGCCGCAAGGACATTCACATCCACTTGCCCGAAGGCGCCGTGCCGAAGGATGGCCCCAGCGCCGGGAT